>JAHDVN010000202.1:0-3032 GCA_023384635.1 Thermoanaerobaculia bacterium | reverse complement strand
GACCGGGTGCTCGAGATCGGCGCCGGGATCGGGAACCTCACGATGCAGCTCGTGCCGCGCGACCGCTACCTCGCGACCGATCTCGAGCCGCTCTACGTGGATTACCTGGCGACCCTGGCGCGCGGGCGGCCGTACCTCGAGACCCGGCGGCTCGACGCGACGGACGGGGCGGCGTTCGGCGCGCTCGCGGGCGGCTTCGACACCGTGGTCTGCCTGAACGTGCTCGAGCACGTGCCCGATCCGGCGGCGGCGCTCGCGAACATCGTCACGGCGCTCGCCCCCGGCGGGCGGCTGGTGCTCTACGTGCCGGCCGGGCCGGGGCTCTTCTCGTCGCTCGACGAGGTGCTGGAGCACCGCTGCCGCTACACGCGCGAGGGGCTGGAGCGGGAGCTCGTGGCCGCCGGGCTCGAGGTCGAAAGCGTGCGCGGGTTCAACAAGGTGGGGGTGCTCGGCTGGGCGCTCAACGGCCGGCTGCTCCGGCGGCGGAAGTTCGGGCGGGTGCAGCTGAAGCTTTTCGACGTCGGCGTGCCGCTCTGGCGGCGGCTCGACCGCGTGCTGCCCTGGCCGGGGCTGGGCCTCCTCGCGGTGGCGCGCAAACCAGCGCCAGCCGCGCCAAACCGGTGACAGTTTACTTATATCCCCCCAACGCGAAGCTCGGTCCTAGCCCTCTGCGGATATAAGTAAACTGTCACCGGTTTTCCCGCTGCCTCATGACCACCGCCACCCTCCTCCAGATCGCCGCCATGGGCGCGGTGGTGGCGGCGCTGGTGACGAACTTGCTGGTGCCGCTGGTGCGGCGGCTGGCCCACGCCTACTCGGCGATCGACCGGCCCGACGGCGAGCGCAAGAGCCACGAGGCCGCGGTGCCGCGCCTGGGCGGGATCGCGGTCGGCGCCGGGCTCGCCTTCGGGGCGGCGGTGCCGGTGGCGTTCCACTGGGACCGCTGGATGGCGGTGGTGCCGCGCGGCGAGCTGGTGGCGTTCGCGGTGGCGATGACGATCGTCTTCCTCGTCGGCCTGGTGGACGACCTGCTGGGCCTCTCGCCGCTCAAGAAGCTGGCCGGCGAAGTGGTGGCGGCGGTGGTGTTGGTGGAGGCGGGCTGGCAGTTCTCCTACTTCTGGCTGCCGCTCTTCGGGCAGGTGGACCTCGGGGTCGGCGGCTGGCTCGTCTCGGTCGTCTGGCTGGTCGGGGTGACGAACGCGATCAACCTCCTCGACGGCCTCGACGGGCTGGCGGCGGGCGTGGTGGCGATCATCGCCGGCAGCCTCGCGGCCTACTCGATCTGGGTCGGGAACCTCGGCAGCGTGGCGCTGCTCGCGGCGATGACCGGCGCCTGCGTCGGCTTCCTGCGCCACAACTGGGAGCCGGCGCGGATCTTCCTCGGCGACTCGGGCTCGCTGGTGCTCGGCTTCCTCCTCGCCTCGATCTCGCTCCACTCGACGTTCAAGGCGGAGGCGACGGTGGCGATCCTGCTGCCGCTGCTCGCCCTGGGGCTGCCGGTGATCGACACCCTGCTGGTGATGGGGGTGCGCTTCGTGGAGCAGTCGGGGCGGAGCGTGCCGGCGCGCGTGCGGCGGATGGTCGAGGCCGACCGCCAGCACCTGCACCACCTGCTCGGCAACCTCGTGCCGCGGCGGCGCGGGATCGTGCTCGCCCTCTGGGGGACGGCGGCGGTCTTCTGCGCCATGGCGCTCCTGGTGGTGATGGAGGGGGCGCCGGAGCTCGGGCTCGTGCTCCTCGCGGTGCAGATCGTGGCGATCTTCCTGCTGCGCCACCTCGGCTTCGCCCGCGCCGCCCGCGCGCAGGCCGACAAGGAGCGCGCGCGGCTGCGGGAGGAGCTGCAGGAGATCCGGTGACAGTTTACTTATATCGCCACACGGAGCTTCGTTGCCACGAGCGCGGGTGGGAATAAGTAAACTGTCACCGGATTTCCCCTTCAGCGCAATCCGAGGAAGAGGCGCCGCGTGAAGGTCCAGTGCACAGCGATCCGGTGCGCGGCGAGGGGCAGGGCCAGCGCCGCGGCGAAGAGCAGCAGCGTGAGCGCGCCCCCCACGGCGGTCGGCGCGGGAACCCCGAGGAGCTCCCGCACGAGCGTGAGGCTCTCCGCGTGGTAGAGGTAGATCGCGAAGGCGTACGGACCCAGCCAGGCGAGCCCCGGAACCCGGTGGCGCCACCGGAAGAGCAGGAGGACGCCGGGCACACCGACGAGTAGGGAGAGAGCGGTCCGGGAGGCGGCGTCGAGGGCGATCTCGCGCTGCCAGACGAGCTGCTGAGCGAGGGCGCCGGCCGCGAGCAGGGCGATCGCGAGCGGCCCTCCCCACGGGCGGTCGAGAGAAGTGCCGAAGCGCTGCACGCCGATCCCGAGCAGGAAGTAGCCGAGCAGACCGACCACGCCGCCGAGCAGGCTGGGCAGGGGCACGCGGGCGAAGTCGACCCAGACGGTGAGGAAAGGCAGGGGCAGGGTGAGCAGACAGGCGAGCGCCCACCGGCGCAGCGTCGCGAGCCCTCCCATCCGGTCGAGCGCGAAGGCGATCAGCGAGATCACGAAGAGCGCCTCGACGAACCAGATGTGTCCCCGCGGCCCGAGCGCCTGGAGCAGCGCCTGACCGAACGAGGCCGGCCACGCCAGCCGCAGCGGCTCGCGGACCAGGAAGAGCGTGGCGATGCCCAGCGGCAGGAGCGGCAGGAGGAGCCGCCGCGCGCGGCGACCCAGGAAGTCGAGGCTGCCGCCGAAGGAGGGCGCCCGGAGCGCGTAGACCCAGCCCGAGAGCGCCGCGAAGAGCGGCATGCGCACGAAGCGGAAGGCGTCGTGGAAGCGGGCCGCCGCGCCGCGCTCCACCGGCCCGAGGGCCGCCGCGTGCAGGGCGACCACGAGCACGATCGCCAGCCCGCGCAGGGCTTCGATGCCGAGGTCGCGGAACGGGAAATGCGGTGACAGTTTACTTATATCCGCTCCCGCTCTTGGCCATGCAGCTCTCTGTGCCGAGATAAGTAAACTGTCCCCGGATTTCCACACGGCCGGGGCGGACGCG
>JAHDVN010000201.1 GCA_023384635.1 Thermoanaerobaculia bacterium | reverse complement strand
GAGAACTTCCTGCCGCTCAAGCGCCGCCTGCAGGCGGAGGGCTGGGTCTTCGCCACCGAGACCGACACCGAGGTGGTGGCGAACCTGATCTCGCACCACCTCGACGCGGCGGACGACCTGCTGGCCGCGGTGCGGCGCGCGGTGGCCGAGCTCGAGGGGATGTACGCCTTCGCCGCCATCGCCGCCGGCGGCGCCGAGGAGATCGTCGCCGCCCGGAGCGGCCCGCCCCTCGTGCTCGGCGTGGGCGAGGGGGAGGGGTTCCTCGCCTCGGACCCGGCGGCGCTGCTCGTCCACACCCGCGACGTCGTCTTCCTCGAGAACGGCGACGTGGCGCGCCTGACGCGCGGCCGCATCGAGCTCTTCGACCGCGGCGGCCACGCCGCCGAGCGCCCCGTGCATCGCCTCGACTGGGATCCCGTGCAGGCCGACAAGGGCGGCTACAAGCACTACATGCTCAAGGAGATCCACGAGCAGCCGCAGGCCGTGCAGGACACCTTCGGCGGGCGCGTGGAGTTCGAGTCGGGCGCCGTCGGTTTCGACTCCCTCGTGCTCCCCGACGATCTCCTGGCGCGCCTCACCAGGCTCCACCTGCTCGCCTGCGGCACCTCCTGGCACGCGGCGCTGGTCGGCAAGTTCCTGATCGAGGAGCTGGCGCGGCTGCCGGTCGCGGTCGACTACGGCTCCGAGTACCGCTACCGCGACCCGATCGTCGACCCGACGGTGCTCGCGGTCGGCATCTCGCAGTCCGGCGAGACGGCCGACACGATCTCGGCGATGGAGGCGGCGCGCGAGCGCGGCGCCTGGCTCGCCGCGATCTGCAACGTCCCCGGGAGCCAGGCGACGCGGATCAGCGACGGCGTGATCTACACCCACGCCGGCCCCGAGATCGGCGTCGCCTCGACCAAGGCGTTCACCACCCAGCTGGTGGCGCTCTACCTTTTCGCCCTCCACCTGCGCCAGCGGCGGGGGCTGCCGGTCGGGCCCGAGTTGCTCGCCCCGCTCGCCCACCTGCCGGCGGCGCTCGCCGAGACGCTGGCGCTCGAGGGCGAGACCGAGCGGCTCGCCCGGCGCTTCCACGAGGCGAAGGACTTCCTCTACCTCGGCCGCGGTATCAACTACCCGGTGGCGCTCGAAGGGGCCCTCAAGCTCAAGGAGATCTCCTACATCCACGCCGAGGGCTACCCGGCCGGCGAGATGAAGCACGGGCCGATCGCGCTCATCGACCGCCAGCTGCCGGTGCTCGCCATCGCCACCGGCACGCGCGTCTTCGAGAAGGTGCGCAGCAACCTCCAGGAGGTCACGGCGCGCGACGGGGTCACGCTCGTGGTCACCGACCGCGACCCCTCCGAGCTCGAGGGGGTGGCCGACCACGCCCTGCGGGTGCCGAGCGTGGGCGAGCTCCTCCAGCCGATCGTCAACGTCGTCCCGCTGCAGCTGCTCGCCTACCAGATCGGCGTGCGCCGCGGCTGCGACGTCGACCAGCCCCGCAACCTCGCCAAGAGCGTCACCGTCGAGTAGGGAGCAGGCGCCCGCCCTCCCGCGGGAGGACTGTCCCGGAACTGCCTTCACGTGAAACCGTGCTACGCTGTTTTGCGTGGAGGCTGGGGACGATGAAGAGCAACATCACGCTGGCGCTCGACGAGGAGTTGGTGCGGGAGGCCAAGGTCCTGGCGGCGCGGCGCGGCGCCTCGGTGAGCCGCCTGCTGGCCGACCGGCTGGAGGAGCTGATCCGCGAGGAGCGGGGCTACGAGCGGGCGCGCCGCCGGGCCGAGGCGCGGCTGGCCGCCGGCTGGGACCTCGGGTGGACGCCCCCCGCCTCCCGCGACGAGCTCCATGAGCGGTAGGTCGTTCGTCGACACCAACGTCCTCGTCTACGCCCACGACCGCGGCGACGGGGAGAAGCACGCGCGGGCCCGGGAGCTCGTGACGCGGCTCTGGCGGGAGCGGAGCGGGATCGTGAGCACCCAGGTGCTCCAGGAGCTCTACGTGAACGTCCGCCGCAGGGCCGCCGCGCCTGTTTCGGCGCCAGAGGCGCGGGCGCTGCTCGAGGACTACCTCGCCTGGCCGCTCGTGGTGAACGACGGCGCCACCCTCCTGCAGGCGCTCGCGGTCGAGGAGCGGTTCGGGCTCTCGTTCTGGGATGCGCTCATCGTCGCCTCCGCCCAGGTGTCCGGCGCCGAGGTGCTCTGGTCCGGGGATCTGAACGACGGGCAGGCCTACGGCCCGGTGGTGGTGCGCAACCCCTTCCGCGGCTAGCGGCCGAAGGCGCCGACTTCCGTCTCGCGCACGATGCGGCCGTCGTCCTCCAGGTAGGCGGGGCCCCGGTCGAGCACCGCGGAGAGCGCCGCGAGCTCGGCCGCACTCTCCACGGGGACCTTGCGCGACCGCCCGTCCGCCAGGCGGATCTCGCACTCCGCGCGGTTCGAGCCGGGGTACCAGGCGAGGGTGAAGGCGGTGATCGCTTGCCGGGGCATGGGGGGCCTCCTCGTCGCTGCCCCGCATGATGCCAGAGCCCGGGGACCGATTCACTAGAATGCCCGCCTCCGGAGGAGTCGCCATGCCCCGCACCGTCGCCCTCGCCCTCGCCGCCGCCCTGTTCCTCGCTCCCGTCTTCGCGGGCGCCCCCGCCGCGGCCGACGAGGTGGCCGACCTCGTGGTGGCGATGGCGCGGGTCGGCTCGGCCTCCGCGCCGACCTTCTCCCCCGACGGGGAGTGGATCGCCTACGTGGCGAACCTCTCCGGCAGCCCGCAGGTCTGGCGGCTTCCCGTGGCCGGGGGCTATCCGCGGCAGGTGACCGCCTTCGACGACCCGGCCGGCAGCCCCTCCTGGTCGCCGGACGGCTCGCTCCTCGCCTTCACCGTCGCCCCCGGCGGGGGGCTCAACCAGCAGGTCTGGGTGGCGCGCCCCGACGGCACCGGTGCCCGGCGCCTCACCGGCGGCGGGCGGGACAACAACTGGCTCGCCCGCCACTGGAGCCCGGACGGCCGCGCGGTGGCGATCTCCTCGAACCGCGCCGACCCGGCGGCGATGGACTGCTATCTGCTCGGCCTCGACGGCAGCCACCGGCTGGTGGCGAGGAACCGCGGCATCGGCACCGTCGCCGACCTCTCCGCCGACGGCCGCCGCGCCCTCGTCTCGCGGCTCGGCAGCCGGGGCAGCAACGACCTCTTCCTCGTGGACCTCGAGCGAGGCGCCGAGACACTGCTCACCGCCCACGACGGTCCCGGGACGTTCGACGGCGAGCTCGCGCCGGACGGCTCGACGGTCTACCTCCTCACCAACCTCGGACGCGACCTCGCCGCGTTCGGCCGGGTGCGGGTGGCGGACGGCGGGGTCTCCGCCGTGGAGCTCCTCGCCGAGCGCGGCGACGCCGAGCTCGAGGCGTTCACGCTCGACCGCGCGGCGCGCACTGCCGCCTTGTTCTGGAACGTCGCGGGCCGCAGCGAGCTCTCCTTTCTCGACCTCGCGAGCGGCCAGGAGCGGCCGGTCCCCGCCCTGCCGGCCGAGCTCGCGGCGGGCGGGGAGTTCTCGCCCGACGGCGCACTCCTCGTCTTCTCCGCCTCCGGCGCCGCCCAGCCGAGCGACCTCTTCCTCGCCGAGGTCGCCACCGGCGCCGTCCGCCGCCTCACCTGGAGCCCCCATGTCGGGGTCGACCTCGACCGGCTGGTCCGCCCGGAGCTCGCCACCTACGCCGCCCACGACGGTCTCCCCCTCTCCGGCTGGCTCTACCGGGCGCCCGGGGCCGACGCCCCCGGAGCGGTGGTGATGAGCTTCCACGGGGGTCCCGAGGGGCAGGACCGCCCGGCATTCCAGAGCACCTACCAGGCGCTCCTGGCGCGGGGCATCTCGGTTTTCGCCCCGAACGTGCGCGGTTCGTCGGGCTTCGGCAAGCGCTTCGTCAACCTCGACAACGGAGCGTTGCGCGCCGACGCCGTGCGCGACATCAAGGCCACGATCGACCACCTCGTCGGCACCGGCCTCGCCGACCCGAAGCGGATCGGGATCGCCGGCGGCTCCTACGGCGGCTACATGGTGATGGCCGGTCTCGCCGACTACCCCGGCGAGATCGCGGCCGGGGTCAACCTCTTCGGGGTCGTCAACTTCGAGACCTTCTTCGCCCACTCCGAGCCCTGGATGGCGGCGATCTCGACCGTCGAGTACGGCGACCCGGCGACCGAGCGCGAGATGCTGCGTGCGCTCTCTCCGATCCACCGCCTCGACCGCGTGACCGCCCCCACCCTGGTGCTCCACGGCGCCAACGACACCAACGTGCCGGTGGTCGAGGCCGAGCAGGTGGTCGAGAGCCTGCGGCGGCGCGGGGTGCCGGTCGAGCTCATCCTCTTCCCCGACGAAGGGCACGGCTGGCGCCGGCTCCCGAACCGGGTCCGCTCGACGGTGGCGATCGTCGACTGGTTCACCCGCCACCTCGGCGAGGGCGCGGCTCCGGCCCCCTGAGCGCGGCGGGCGGTTGCTCCCGCCCACCCCTTCGGCGAGACTGCACCCATGCGCCGTGGCACCGCCATCGACTTCCCGCGCGAGCTCAACCAGGAGCAGCTCGCCGCCGTGACCCACGGAGAGGGGCCGCAGCTGGTGCTCGCGGGCGCCGGCTCCGGCAAGACGCGGGTGATCACCTACCGGGTCGCCTGGCTGGTCTCGGAGCGCGGCGTGGCCCCCGACGCGATCACCGCCGTCACCTTCACCAACAAGGCGGCGGGCGAGATGCGGGAGCGCACCGAGGCGCTGCTCGGCCGCTTCCCGCTGCCCGTCTTCGTCGGCACCGTCCACCGCTTCGCGCTGCGCCTGCTGCGCCGGCACGGAGAGCGGCTCGGCCTGCCGCGCGACTTCGCGATCTTCGACACCGACGACCAGCAGAAGCTCGCCAAGCAGGCGCTCGCCGCCGAGGGCCTGGCCGAGACCTCCTTCCCGCCGCGCTCGGTGCTCGCCGCCATCGGCGGCGCGAAGAACCGGCTCCTCGGCCCGGAGGAGTTCGAGCGCGAGGCGCGCGACTTCTACTCGCAGCGGATCGCCCGCGTCTACCACCGCTACCAGGCGCTCCTCTCGGCGGCGGCCGGCATCGACTTCGACGACATGCTCACCCTCGCCGTCCGGCTCCTCGCCGAGCACCCGGAGGTCGCCTCCCGCGTCCGGCGCGGCGCGGAGCATCTGCTGGTCGACGAGTTCCAGGACACCAACCACGCCCAGCTGCGTCTGGTCGCCGCGCTCGCGCCGCCGGGCGGGAACCTGACCGCGGTGGGGGACGAAGACCAGGGAATCTACCGCTGGCGCGGCGCCGACCTCGAGAACATCCTCGGCTTCGAGCGCCACTTCCCGGGCGCCACGGTGCGCAAGCTGGAGCGCAACTACCGCTCCACCGCGAACATCCTCGCCGCCGCCAACGCCGTGGTGTCGCAGAACCGCAACCGCCGCGGCAAACGGCTCTGGACCGACGCCGGCCCGGGTCCCGCGCTCACCCTCTACCGCGCCGCCGACGAAGGGGACGAGGCGCGCTGGGTGACCCGCACCCTGCGCGCGCTCGCGGCCGAGCACCGCCTCTCGGACCTGGCGGTGCTGGTGCGCACCAACGCCCAGACCCGCGCCTTCGAGGACGAGTTCTTCCAGCAGCAGGTGCCGTACACCCTGGTGGGCGGGGTGCGCTTCTACGAGCGGGCCGAGATTAAGGACCTCGTCGCCTACCTGCGCCTGCTCCGCAACCCGCGCGACGGCTTCTCGCTCGCGCGGGTGCTCAACCAGCCGCCGAGGGGGATCGGCAAGGCGACCCAGGAGCTGCTCGAGCAGGAGGCGGCGCACCGCGGCGTGCCCGTCTGGGACCTGCTCGCCACCGACGATCTCGGCGCCTTCCCGGCCCGCGCGGCCCAGGCGCTGCGCGCCTTCCGCGACCTCGTCACCGAGCTCTCCCGCGCCGCCGCCGATCTGCCCCTCCCGGCGCTCCTCGACCGGCTGCTCGCCGACACCCGCTACGCCGAGCTCTACCAGCGCCCGGAGGCCGAGGACGAGGCGCGGCTGGAGAACATCCGCGAGTTCCTCTCCGCCGCCCAGGCGTTCACCGAGAAGCGCAGCTGGGGGCCGGAGGCCGAGGAGGACCTGCTCACCGCCTTCCTCGACCACGTCTCGCTGGTCTCGGACGTCGACCAGTGGGAGCCCGAGCGCGGGGTCTCGCTGATGACCCTCCACAGCGCCAAGGGGCTGGAGTTTCCGGCGGTGGTGGTGGCGGGGCTCGAGGAGGGGCTGCTGCCGCACTACAACACCCAGGGGCGGCCCGAGGACGTCGAGGAGGAGCGGCGGCTGCTCTACGTCGGGATGACGCGGGCGCGGCGGCGGCTCTACCTGACCACCTGCCGCCGGCGGCGGATCGCCGGACGCTACCAGGACCAGACCGAGTCGCCGTTCCTGGGGGAGCTGCCGGAGGAGCTCCTCGAC
>JAHDVN010000200.1 GCA_023384635.1 Thermoanaerobaculia bacterium | reverse complement strand
AGGCCGCTCCCGGGGCGACCGTGATCGACGAGATCCTCGAGGGCGAGGAGCTGCTGCTCTCCGAGAGCGACTACACCTACGACCCGGGCAACCGGCGCGACCCGTTCCGCTCGCTGATCGCCGGCACCCGGCGGGTGCCGACCGGGCCGCGGCCCGAGGGGGTCGCGGGGATGCTCATCGACGAGGTGATCCTCTCGGGGATCTTCCGCACCTCGCAGGGCTACGTCGCGCAGGTGCAATCTTCGAACAAGGGCAAGTCGTATCTGATCCGCGAAGGGGACCAGCTGCTCGACGGCGACGTGGTCGCCATCGCTCGCGGCGAGGTGGTCTTCAAACAGATCGTCAGCGACCCGACGGTCATCAAGCCGTTCCGCGAGGTCGTCAAGAAGCTCAACCCGTGACCTCCAGGCTAGCGGTTGCGGAGGGAGGCGAGCGCCATGGGAGATGAAGGGATGAAGGGCAACGGGTCGTCGAGGTGGCGGTCGGCCAGTCTGGCCGTGGCCTTTGGCCTGCTCTTGCTGGCCGGCTGTGCGACGTCTCCCGGCCCGCAGACGGTGGCAGCGGCGCCGGTGGTGGCGCCCGCGCCGGCCGTAGCGGAGCTCGGCACGATCGCGGTGCGGGAGGTGGCCCCCGGCACGAGGGTGGAGCTCACGGCGAGCGAGGCGCTCGTCTGGACCAGCTACCGCGACGAGGCGGGGCGCTTGGTGGTCGAGCTGCCGAACACGCGGCCGGCCCCCGGGGTCGGCGAGTGGAGCGCCCCCGAGGGGCTGCTCGCGCGCCTGGGGGTGGAGCTCGACGAGAGCGGCGACCGGCCGCTCACCCGGCTCTTGGTCGAAACCCGGGGGGAGACCGAGCACGCGCTCGTGGGCGACGGCGGGAGGTTGCAGCTCGACCTGCTGCCGGCGGGCGACGCCGAGGTCGCGGCGGTCGAGCCGCTGCCGGCCGAGACCGTCCTCGCCGCGCAGGTTCCGGCGCCGGAGCCGCCGGCCCCGGCCGTCGCCGAGACGGCTGCGCCGACCGCTCCGGCCAGACCGGCCGCTTTCGGCACCCCGGAGGCGCCGCTCGCCGGTCCGCCGCCGGCCGGGCCGCTCGCGACCCGTCTGGCCGCCGTCGAGGTGGTCCCGGATCCGGCGGCGAGCCTGGTCAGGATCGTCGGGGACGGCGAGTTCGCCTTCTCGACGTTCCGCCTCTCGGGACCGGACCGCCTGGTGATCGACCTCGCGGGGGTCTTCAACGGGAGCCGCCAGAGCGCGCTGCCGGTCGGCGATCCGCTCGTCGAGCGGGTGCGTGTCTCGCAGTTCCGGACCGCGCCCGAGCCGGTCTCGCGGGTGGTGGTCGACCTCAGGGCCGACGTTTCGGCCTCGATCGAGCGCGCCGCGGGCGGGCTCCTGGTGCGCATGGTGCCGGCCGGCACGGCGCCGCCGCGGACCCTCGTGGAGGACCTGCGGGCCCCGGTCGCCGCGGCGAGCGAGCCGCTGCCGCCGGTGGTCGCGGCGCCGGCGCTGCCGGCCGTCGCTCCGGACGTCGTCGCCGACGCCGAGCCGGCGATTCCGGCTCCCGCTCCCGAGCCGGAGATCGCCGCGCTTCCCGCCCCGACCCTGCCGGAGCCGGTGGCTCCCGCTCCGGTCGCGCCGGTGGCGGTGGCCGCGGCCGAGCCGCCGCCGGTGCCGCAGCAGCTGCTGCAGCCGGTCGAGCTCTTCGAGGCCGCGGATCCGACCGCGGGCGCCGAGGATCCGTTCCCGACCCGCACCGAAGTCGCCCCCTCCGCGTTCCAGGCGCAGACGATCGGCGGCCAGCGCAAGCAGTACGTGGGCGAGCCGATCAGCCTCGAGCTGAAGGACGGCGACATCCTCGACGTCCTCCGCTCCTTCGCCAAGATCAGCGGCCTGAACGTCGTCGTCCAGCCGGGCGTGCGTGGCACGGTCACGGTGCAGCTCGAGAACGTGCCGTGGGACCAGGCGCTCGACCAGATCCTCAAGATCAACGGCCTGGGCTACGAGCTCGACGGCAACATCATGCGCATCGCGCCGGTCAGGGTGCTGCGCGAGGAGGCGGCCGAGCAGGCCCGCCTGGCCATCGAGCAGCAGAAGGCGATCCCCCTGCGCACCGTGCTCAAGCGCCTGAGCTACGCCAGCGTCACGGACGTCTCGCGCATCCTGCGCGGCGGCTCCGGCCTGATGAGCCAGCGCGGCACCATCCAGGTGGACAACCGCACCAACACGTTGATCATCAAGGAGCTGCCCTCCTTCATGGACACCGTGCTGGCGGTGATCGAGTCGCTCGACATCCCGGAGCCGCAGGTCATGATCGAGGCCCGGATCATCGAAACGACCAAGAACTTCAGTCGATCGCTGGGCGTGGAGTGGGGCTTCGAGGGCGTCGCCGACGCCGCGCACGGCAACACCACCGGCCTCGTCTTCCCGAACAGCGTCGAGGGCGGCGGCGGCGTCAACCTCCAGACCGGCGGCCGCAACGGCTTCCTCGACCTGACGCTGGGCAACGTCCTCAACACCTTCCGTCTCAACGCGAGCCTCAACGCCGCCGAGAGCGAGGGCCTCATCAACGTCCTCTCGGCGCCGCGCATCGCCACTCTCAACAACGAGACGGCCGAGATCCAGAGCGGCCTGCAGATCCCGATCCAGACGGTCGCCAACAACACGGTGAGCGTGCAGTTCGTCAACGCCACGCTGCGCCTCGAGGTGACGCCGCACGTCACCGCCGAGGGTACGGTGATGCTCGAGATCCGGGTCCAGAAGCGCGAGCCGCAGCTCGCCTTCGCGGTGGTCGGGGCGCAGAACGCCCCGATCGCCACCAAGGAGGCGCGCACCCGGGTGATCGTCCGCGACGGCGGCACGACGGTGATCGGCGGCATCTACCAGGTGACCACGGACCAGGGGCAGGACCGGGTGCCGGCGCTGGCCGACATCCCGCTCCTCGGCCACCTCTTCAAGAACAAGCGGCGCTCCGACAAGAACGAGGAGCTGCTGATCTTCATCACCCCGAGGGTCGTGAGACTGTGAGCCGACGGGAGGAGAGCCCCATGCGCACCCTGCTCAAGATCGCCAGCGTCGCCGTCCTGGCCCTGCTCGCCACCGTGGGCTGCCAGAGCCGCACGGACAAGACCGACGGCGGCGGCGTGCTCCTGTCGATCACCGACTTCGACGGGCTGCCGGTGGTGGTCAGCGCGGCGGACGGCCCGTTCCAGATCGACGAGATCGAGGTCCAGAGCGTCGTGAAGGACCCGACCGGCTCGACGAGCGCCCTGATGAACGTCGAGCTGGAGAGCTATCAGGTCACCTTCGCCCGCGCCGACACCGGCAGCCGCGTGCCGCCGGTGCTGGTCGAGTACGTCTTCGGCGTGGTGCCGGTCAACGGCAACTACACCCTGTTCAACCCGCCGTTCATGCGGTTCGACCAGCTCAACAACCTGCCGATCAAGGACCTGCTCGACTACGGGTACGACCGCGAGACCGGGAGCCAGGTGATCCGCCTCACGGTCGGGATCCGCTTCTTCGGCCGCACCCTGTCGGGCAAGAAGGTCGACTCGGCGCCGGCATACTTCACCATCGACGTGGTGCCCTGAGAGGAGAGAGGCCATGCGATCTTCCCATCGCCTCGCCCTGCTGACGATTGTCCTGACGGCGGTCGCGCTCGTCGCGGGATGCAGTAGCGACGATCCCAAGACGCCGACGTCGCCGCCGGCCTCGCCGGTCACGCCGGCGCCGCCGGCGCCGCCGACCCCGGGCGCCTCGCTCTCGATCGCCACGAGCAGCGGCTCGGTCCAGATCAACAGCAACGACCCGGTGCAGATCACGATCACCGGCCAGCGCACCGACAACTGGACCAGCCTGCCGGACGGCACGCCGGTCACGGTCACGACCACGCTCGGCGGGCTCGGGTCGCAGGGCGGCCCGACCCAGGTCGCGCTCACCCTGTTCAACGGCCGCGCGAGCACCTCGCTCTTCGCCGGCGGCACGCTCGGCACCGCGATCATCCGCGCGGAGAAGGCGGCGGACGCGACCTTCGGGCTCGCGATCGCCGAGGCGCAGGTGCGCTTCGTCGAGCAGCCGGTCACCTTCATCCAGGCGGTGGTTCCGAGCGTGGGCAGCCCGAACGGGGGCGAGGTCGTCGAGGTCATCGGCGGTGGCTTCGAGGCGCCGACGCGGGTCCTCTTCGGCGGCAACCCGGCGGTCGTCCGCTCCACTTCGAGCTCGCGGATCACCGTCGAGACGCCGCGGCTCTCGCCCGTCCCGAGCAACCCGACGCCGGTGGCGGTGCAGGTGTTCGCCGCCTACGGCGGCCCGGACCAGCGCTCCGACACGCTCGCCAACGGCTTCACCTACTCGCCGAGCGGCGGCGCACTCCAGCCCTTGGTGCTCTCGGTCACGCCGGCCTCCGGCCCGAACGAGGGCGGCACCGCGGTGGTGATCACCGGCGACGGCTTCGACGCCCCGGTGCAGGTCACCTTCGGCAACTCCACGGTCGGGTTCATCGAGGCCCAGGTGAACTCGGTGAGCCGCACGCGGATCGAGGCGATCTCGCCGCGGCTCCCGAGCCCGGCGACCAGCCCCACCACGGTCGACATCCGCGTCGTCAATCTCAGCAACGGGCTCTCGGGGACTTTGGCGGGCGCCTTCCGCTACGGCTCGGCGCTCTTCATCAGCTCCTTCGGCCCCGGCCAGGGACCGTTCACCGGCGGCACGCTGGTGACGATCTTCGGCCAGGGCTTCGACGAGCCGGTGGCGGCCTCGCTCGGCGGCCACGCCCAGCAGGTGGTCTCGGTGAGCGGCACCCAGGTCGTGGTGCGCACGGTGCCGATCGCGGTCCAGAGCTGCCCGTCCGGCAACGTGGTCTCCTCCGGTCCCGCCTCGGTCACGAACATCGAGACCGGCGAGAGCGCGACCTCGGGCTCGACCGTGTTCAACTACACGATCCAGAAGCCGCAGCTCTACGGCGTCTCCCCGACCAGCGGACCGCAGGCGGGAGGCACGCTGCTCTCGCTCGCCGGCGCCAACTTCCGGACGCCGGTGGCGGTCGACTTCACGGTCGGTGGCGCGACCTACTCGGGCAGCGTCCAGACAGTGACCGGCTGCGACGCGGACGGCTACTGCACGACCGTCGGCGTGCGCACGCCCTCCCTGCCGAACACCGCCTTCGCGGAAGTGAACTGCGACGACAACAACGATGGTACGCAGGGCAAGAAGTGGGTCGCGGCGAACGCTTCGATCGTCGTGAAGAGCCTGGCGACGGGCTGCAACTCGCAGCCGCTCTCCAACGCCTTCCAGTTCAACCCGACCGACACGAGCTGCCGCGGCGACGTCGCCGCGCCCTGAGGTCGAACCTTCCCACTCCCGGCGGCGGCCGTCCCAACGGGCGGCCGCCGCTTTTCGTATACTTCGCGATCATGCGCCGACCCGCCGTTGCCCTCGCCGCCCTCGCCCTCACCGTCCTCCTCCTGCCGGCCTGCGACAAGGGCACGCCGGTCGCCCCGGAGGGGGGGATCCTGCGCCTCACCGTCACCCCGGACCGGATCGTCGCCGGCGGCGAGGCGTCGGTGACCGCCCAGGTGCTGCGGGCGAACGGCAATCCCGCGAACACGGGCACCGAGGTGCGCTTCTCGAGCAACCTCGGGAGCGTCGAGCCGTCCGTCGTCCTCACCGACGCCACCGGCTTCGCTCAGGCCACCTTCCGCGGCGACGGCCGGGTGGGGACGGCGACGATCACCGCCCGCTCGGGCTCGCTCGAGGCGACCTCGTCGGAGCTCAAGGTCGGCTCCTTCCCGAGCTCGCTCTCGCTGCTGGCGTCGCCCTCGAGCGTGCCGGAGACGGGAGGGGAGATCGAGCTCCTGGCGCTGGTGCGCGACGACCAGGGCGGGCCGCTCGCCGGCGCCAACGTGAACTTCGCGGCCGACAAGGGGACGCTGGAGTCCGGGGGGCGCTTCCTGATCACGAACGCCGCGGGGGAGGCCCGGGACGTGCTGGAGGTGAGCGCCGCTGACGTCTCCACGATCTCGGGCGACTCCTTCTCGGTGCGCGTGGAGGCCGCCGGGCAGTCGGTCCTCTCGCAGAGCCGGACGATCTCCATCCAGCGCGCGCCGCGCGCGAACTTCACCTTCGCCCGCAGTCTCCTGACCGTGGTCTTCACCGACACCTCGACGGGCAATCCGACCGACTGGTTCTGGGAGTTCGGCGACCCCGGCAACAACAGCAGCCGGCAGCAGAACCCGTCGTTCACCTATCCGGCGCCGGGCACCTACCTGGTGCGGCTCAGGGTGAGCAACGCCACCGGATCGAGCGAGGCGGCGCAGTTCGTCGCCGTCACCGGGAACTGATCGCGCGAGATGGGGGGAGCGGGCGCCGCCGCCCGGGCGGCGGCGCTGGTATAATCCGCCGGTTCGATGGGGATCCCGGTTCATCCGTACGCGCGCCCCGGGCGAGGAGGTCGCAGTGGCTGAGAGCGGCGCGGACGGTTCCCG
>JAHDVN010000199.1 GCA_023384635.1 Thermoanaerobaculia bacterium | reverse complement strand
TAAAGGCAACACGCTCGGCGATGTTCACGGCATGGTCGGCGATGCGCTCGAAGTTGCGCGCCACCAGCAGGAGATGGAGGGAGCGGGTGACCGCCTTCGGGTCCTCCATCATGTAGGTCAGCAGCTCGCGGAAGAGCTGCTTGTAGAGGGCATCGACCTCGTCGTCGCGGCGGCAGACGTCGAACGCGCGGTCGGCGTCGCGCTGCACGAAGGCGTCGAGGGAGTCCTTGACCATCTGCCGGACGAGCTCGGCGAGGCGCGGCAGGTCGATGTACGGCTTGAGCGGCGGCTCCTGGTTGAGGACCTCGACGGCCTCGGCGACGTTGACCGCCGAGTCGCCCATCCGCTCCAGGTCGTGGGAGCTCTTCATCACCGCGACGAGGAAGCGCAGGTCGATCGCCGCCGGCTGGAAGCGCACCAGGGCCGCGTTGCACGCCTCGTCGATCTTCAGCTCGAGGGCGTCGACCTCGAGGTCGGTCTGGATGACGAGGCTCGCGCGCTCGGAGTCGCGGTCGACCAGCGCCTGCATGGCGCCGGCGATCATCTCCTCCACGAGTCCGCCCATGCGCAGCATCCGCTGGCGGATCTCGTCGAGGTGGTGGATGAAGGTCCGTTCCATGGTCATGGGCTCGCGATGTTAGCAGGTGGGAAAGAAAGGGGGAGGGACCCGGAGCGGGGGCCCCTCCCCGAGGGGAGGGAGAGGCGCCGGCTAGAAGATGAACTGGTACTGGAGCCGGAACTCCTTGTCCGTGCGGCCGGTGGCGTCGTCCTCCACCTGGCGGAAGTCGGCCTGGATCTTGTTGTTGTGCTTGTTGAAGTAGTAGCCGAGGGCGATCCCCGTCTCGGTGCGGTCGTTGTTCGCGACCGACTTGGAGGGGTCCCAGGCGGCGTAGCGCAGGGCGACCTCGAACGGCTTGGCGAAGCGGTAGCCGACCTGGGCGCTCAGACCCTCCTGGTCGAACGAGGCGCCCACCTCCCGGTCGACGGCGGCGTCGAAGTACTCGGCGAAGGCGAAGATGCCCTTGTACTTGAAGACCACGTCGGCGCCCACGATCTCGCGGTCGGTGTCGACGCCGGTGGTGGTGCCGAACTTGTCGTTCGACTCGTACTGCGCGGCGATCGCGAAGAGCGGCGTCTCCTTCGAGTCGAAGTCGGTCTCCGAGTACTTGACGTCGCCGAACGGCTGCCAGGTCAGGCGGGCGTTGTACTGGTAGGCGTCGTTGTCGTTGCTGGTGCGGTTGCGGCCGCCGCCGTTGAAGACGCCTACCCGCCAGTCGATCTTGCCGCCGAGCGGGGTGCCCCAGAGCTGGAGGCCGAGGTCGCGGCCCTTGGCGAACTCGTTGGAGACGATCGAACGGTCCACGAACTGCTGCGAGCCCGAGGAGGTGAGCTCCTGGCGGCCGAACGGCACCTTGAACTGGCCGGCCTTCACCATGAACGTCTTCTTGCCCTTGGTGAAGTCGTAGTTGATGTTGGCGTCCTCGAGGGCGTTGGAGGTGTCGGGCCAGTTGAGCTGCAGCTCGTAGGTGAGGTCCTTGGAGTAGATCCAGCCGTCGAACTTCGTCTTGCCGCGGCGCACGCGGAAGGAGCCGACGCTGTCGCCGACCTCGGGGTCCGTCTGCGTGAAGCGGAGCTGGACCCGGTTGGAGATCACGAGCTGGGAGCTCTTGGTCTGGATCGTGGTCTTCCCGTCCTTCCACGAGATGTCGAACGGCAGCTTCGGCGGGGCGGGCGTCTTGCGGTCGTAGCCGGGGAGGTTGTGCCTGAAGAAGTAGAGATCGGCGGCGGTCTCGTTCTGGGCGACGACGGTCTTGCCGTCCACGCCGCGGCCGATCAGGGTGATCGACACCCCCATCTCGCCGGAGGCCTCGAACGCCTTGAGGGCCTCGGGGGTGTTGAAGACGTAGATCCGGCCGTCCTTCTCGACCTCCTGGTAGTAGAGGCCCATGATCTGGGCCTCCGCGGGCGCGGCGAGGCCGGCGAGCAGGGCGAGGGCCACGAGGCCGGCCGCCAGGGTTGCGGTCTTTCGCATCTTCGATCTCTCCTCCGAACGTGGGTCGACGGGGTCCAGTGGGTTGCCTGGTCGTGGTGCGGGGCGCTGGCCGCGGCCGCTCCGGAGCGAAGAGTAGGCCTCCGGCCGCCGCACCCCGGCGACGGGGAGGTGACAGCCGGGCGACAGCCGCCGCCTTCAGCGGGCGGTGGCGGCCAGGTGGGCGGGGAGGTCGATCCGGAAGGTGGACCCGGAGCCGGGTTGGCTCGGGGCGGCGCGGCGGCCGGCGTGGGCGAGGACGGCGTGCTTGCCGCGGGCGAGCCCGCGTCCGCTGCCTCCCTCGCGGCGCGTGCGGCCGGTGTCGACCCGGAAGAAGCGCTCGAAGACCCGGGGCAGCGCCGCGCGGGCGATGCCGACCCCGGTGTCCCGCACCTCGACGGTGGCTCCCCCCGGCCGCGCCGCGACGCGCACCGCCACCTCGCCGTCGGGACGGTTGTAGCGGATCCCGTTCTCGACCAGGTTCGAGAGCATCCGCTCGAGCACGTCGCTCTCCCCCTCGACCACCGGCTCGCCCTCGCTCTCGAGGCGGAGCGCGACCTGCCGCTCCGTCGCCAGCGGGGCGAGGCTTTCCAGCACCCGGGCGGCGAGCGGCGCGAGCGCTACCGGCGCCAGCTCGCGGGGGCGCTCGGCGGTCTCCAGGCGCGAGAGGGCGAGCAGGTCGGCGACCAGCCTCTCGAGGCGGCGGCAGTGGTGGAGGATCCGCTCCACGAAGCGGGAGGCCGCGGCGGGGTCGTCGCCCACCGCCTCCTGGAGCGTCTCGGCCGCGCCCTGGATGGCCGCGAGCGGCGTCTTGAGCTCGTGCGAGACGTTGGCGACGAAGTCCCGCCGCGTGCGGTCGAGGCGGGCCGCGGCGGTGACGTCCCGCGCCACGACGACGGCGCCCTGGCCCTCGCCGAGCGAGGTCGCCAGCAGGTCGAGGTGGCGGCGGTCGGTGTCGTGCAGCTCCAGCTCCTGGCGTTCGCGGCCGCCCTCCGCGAGCACCTGCTCGACCAGCGCGGTGAGGGCCGGGTGGCGCACGAGCTCCCGCAGGCTCTGGCCCGCCACCGGCCCGGACGAACCGAACTGGCGCAGGAAGACCGCGTTGGCGATCTCCGCGCGCCCCGCGCCGTCGGTGACGAGAACGCCGTCACCGAGGCTCTCGACGACGGTGCGCAGGTGGTCCCGCTCGGCGCGGGCCTGCGCGATCTGCGCCTCCGCCCGCTCCGCGATCCGCGCCAGCGCGTGGCCGAGGGAGGCCAGCTCCGGCTCCTCGGGGAGCGGGATCGCGGGGTGGTAGTTCCCCTCGCCGATCGTCTGGGCCGCGTCGGTGAGCCCGGCGAGCGGCGCGAACAGCGAGCGCGACAGCCAGCGCGAGAGGAGCAGCACGACGGCGAGGGCGGCCAGCGCGGCGAGCGCGGTGCTCCACCAGAGGAGCGCCCGCAGAGCGCCGATCTCCTCGATCGGCCGGGCCACCCGCAGCACCCAGCGGCTGCCGTCGGCGGCGGTCAGGAGGCGGGCGGCGTAGGCGGTCAGCACCCCGGTGGAGGCGCTGCGGCGCACCGCGGTCCCTTCGCCGCGCGCCATCGCCGTCAGCACCTCCGCCCGCTCGCGGTGCGACTCGAGCTGGGCGACGCCGTCCAGGTCGCGGGTGGTATCGGCCAGGACGGTGCCGTCGAGCGCGATGGCGGTGAAGCGGAACGGGCCCTCCGGCGCCATCGCCGCGAGGCGGCGCTGCAGCGCCGCCGGATCGCCGGCGCCGAGCTCGGCGAAGCCGGGGGCGAGGAAGCGGCTGGCGGCGAGGAGGCGGTCGGCCGAGGCGCGGCCGAGCACCCGCGGCAGCGACAGGTGGGCCATCGCCGCCAGCAGCGTGAGCCCGAGCAGCACCGGCCAGAGGTTCGCGAGGCGCAGCTTGGGCGAGAAGCGCAGGTGGGCCGGACGGGCCGGCGTGCGGTCGGGGCTCATCGGGACTCCGGGGCGACGAGGGTCTCGGGGGCGGCCGCGAGCGCCTGCCGCAGCTCGAGACGGCGGTCGAAGGTGCGCTCGAAGAGCCGGCGCCGCTCGTGCGCGGCGGCGATCTCGATGCGGACGTCGTAGGGAGAGGTGACCTCGAGGCGCAGGCGCCGCCGGCGGATCGCCGCGTGGAGCCGCTCGATGCGGCCGGCGTGGGTGCGGTCGAGGGCGTCGGCGACGCGCAGCAGGGCGGCCAGGCGCACGACGACGCGCTGCTGCCAGGGTCGGAGCGCCGCGAAGCCGGCGTGGCCGGGCTTCGGCCGCGCCCCGCGGTGGTAGCGGGCGACCTGGGCCAGCACGGCGACCTCCTGGGGATCGAAGGCGTCGAGCGCCGCGCTCTCGATCAGGTACTGGCTGTGCTTGTGGTGGCCGCGGTAGTGGATCGCGTAGCCGATGTCGTGGAGCAGGGCGGCGTGCTCGAGCCACTCGCGCTCGCGCTCGCCGAGCCCGTGGAGGCGGGCGGTCAGGTCGAAGAGACGGAGCGCCAGCTCGGCCGTCTTGCGGCTGTGCGCGAGGACGCTCTCGGCGCGGGAGGCGAGCGCCAGCACCTGGCGGCGGCGCAGATCCCCGCGCCCCGCCACGGGCTCCGGGGCGCCGAGCTCCTCGAGCACGATCCCCTCGCGCAGCGCGCGGTCCGAGACCGTGATCCGGTCGACGCCCGCGTGCCGGGCGAGAGCGGCGAGCAGGACCGCTCCCGGGAGGATCGACGGCGCGCGGCCGGGCCCCACCGGAGGGAGCGCCGCGACCTGCCGCCGGGAGAGGGGAACGAGGCGCCGCACCACCTCGTCGAGGTCGGCGAGATCGAGCGCGCGCACCGTGCCGCCCCCCGCCCGCTGGCTCCGTCCCGCGTACCAGGCGGCGAGGTCGGCGGCGCAGTTGGCGGTGCCGGAGGTGGCGATCATCCCGTCGAGCGGGCGCGGGCGGGGGAGGGTCTCGAGGGCCCGGGCGATCCGGCGCCGGAGGCGCTGGAGCTCGCGCGGGGCCGGGGGGTCGGAGGCGAGGAGGTGGTGGAGGCGCAGCGACCCGAGCGGCAGGCTGCGCGCGCTCTCGAGCCGCCCTTCGTGGGACACGATCCACTCGGTGCTGCCGCCGCCGATGTCGGCGATGAGGAAGCGGCCCCGGTCGAGGTCGACCGTCTCGCGCACCGCCCGCCAGATGAGCCGCGCTTCCTCCTCGCCGTGGAGCAGGCGCACCCGCAGGCCGGTCTGCTCCGCCACCTCGGCCAGGAACTCCTCGCCGTTCTCGGCCTCGCGCACGGCGCTCGTGGCCACCGCCACGAAGCGCTCGGTCCCCTTGAGCCGGGCGAGCGTGGTCATCTTGCGCAGCGCCTCGAGGCCGTCGCGCCGCGCGCGGGGCGAGAGCAGCCGCTCGGGTCCGAGCGCGCTCGAGCCGAGGCGGACGATCTCCCGCTCGCGGTCGAGGACCCGGTAGCCGCCGTGCCCGTCCGGCTCGACGACCACCATGTGGATCGAGTTCGAGCCGATGTCGATCGCCGCCAACCGACCGGCCGCGGGCGGAGCCGGCAGCGCCGCGGCCCGGGCCGCCCGGAGGGGGGGCCGCGCGCGGGGGCGGGCAGGGCGTTCGCTCGGCATCGGAGCCAGGATAGCCCAGCCGGCCGCCGGGGGGCGGCGCCGTTGCGGGACTGTCGGGGCTCCGTCACGCGACCGCCACGCCGGGCGGCGCGGGGCGCCCCGGCTGTCACCGGATCGACATCGCGCCGCCGTTGCGCCACCATCGCGAAAGTCCGGCGGGTAGGCTACGCTTCCGGGCCGCCCGGAGACCGCGCAAGCCCCGTCGACCGCCCACCCCCCGCTCCCGCCGCCGCGCCGCTGCCGACGAGGCGCCGGGGGCGGCGTCGATCTTCCTCAACCGCGAGCTCTCCTGGCTCGAGTTCAACCGGCGGGTGCTGGCCGAGGCGGGCGATCCGTCGAACCCGCCGCTCGAGCGGTTGAAGTTCCTGGCCATCTTCGACAGCAACCTCGACGAGTTCGTGATGAAGCGGGTGGGCGGCTTGCAGCAGCAGGTCGAGGGGCACGTGCGCCAGCTCTCCCCGGACGGGCGTACGCCGCGAGAGCAGCTGGAAGAGATCGCCGCGGCGGTGCGGCCGATGGTGGTCGAGCAGCGCCGCCTGCTCGGCGAGGAGCTGGTGCCGCTGCTCGCCCGGCACGGGCTCGAGATCCTCTTCCGCTGGGAGGAACTCGGGCGCGCCGACCGCCTGCGGCTGCGGGAGTTCTTCGAGACCGGCGTCTTCCCGATCCTGACCCCCCTCGGGCTCGACAACGCCCATCCCTTCCCGCTCATCTCGAACCTCTCGCTCTCGCTGGCGGTGGCGCTGCGGGTCCCGGGCGGCGGGCCGATGCGCTTCGCGCGCGTCAAGGTGCCGCCGTCGCTGCCGCGCTGGGTGCAGGTGGGCGAGAGCCTGCGCTTCGTGCCGCTCGAGGAGCTCATCGCCCACAACCTCGAGCGCCTCTTCCCCGGCATGGAGGTGGTCGAGTCGTTCC
>JAHDVN010000198.1 GCA_023384635.1 Thermoanaerobaculia bacterium | reverse complement strand
TCGACGACTGGCGGGAGCTGCAGGCGGAGCTCGAGCGCCTCGCCGACGTGCTCGCCGCCGCGCCGACGATCCACGTGGCCGGGATGGGCTCGACGGCCGACGGCCGCACCGCTGCCTTCCTCGGGCTGGCCGTCGACCCGGCGCGGGAGCGGCGGATGGGGTTCGACCTGAAGCTGCGGCAGGGGGCGCCGATCGCCGACGAGCCGCCGCTCGCGGGCGAGGACGAGGTACTCCTCGCCCGGGGGCTGGCGGAGGCGCGCGGCCTCGGCCCGGGCTCCACCTTCACGCTGCTCGCCCTCGAGCCGGAGGGGATGCTCAACGCGCTCGACGTCGGCGTCGCCGGGATCGTCACCACCGGCGTGCAGGAGCTCGACACGCGCTACCTGAAGCTCCACCTCGCGACCGCGGCGCGGCTCCTCGCCTCGGAGCGGGTCTCGAACCTGGTGGTGACGCTCGACTCCACCCGCCGCACCGCGGATGTGCAGCGGGAGATCGAGCGCCTGGTGGCCGGGCGCGAGCCGGCGCTCGCGGTGGTCGACTGGCGCGCCCGCGCCCCCTTCTACGCCCAGGTGCGGAACCTCTACGCCGGCGTCTTCTGGTTCCTCGGCTCGATCGTCTTCGTGCTGGTGGTGCTCTCGACCTCGAACACCCTCACCATGGCGGTCCTCGAGCGGGTGCGGGAGCTCGGCACGCTGCGCGCGATCGGCGCCTCGGCGGGCCAGGTGGCCGGCCTCGTCGTGGCCGAGGCGGTCTGGCTGGCGCTGCTCGGCTCGCTCGCCGGTGGCCTCCTCGGCGGCCTCCTGATCGTCCTGATCAACGCGCTGGCGCTGAAGATGCCGCCGCCGCCGGGGGCGGTGAACCCGATCGACCTCCGGCTCGCCTACGTGCCCGAGGCGTTCGGGGGCGTCGTCCTCCTCATGCTCGTCGTCCTCGCGCTGGCGGCGATCCCCCCGCTGGTGCGGGTGGTGCGACTGCGCATCGTCGAGGCGCTGGCCCACACCTGAGACCGCGGAGGAGACCCTTGGCGACCCGTGCCCCTGCCTTCATCTCGCTCCGCGTTCGCGCCGCGCTCGCGGCTCTCGTGGCGGCCCTCCTCGCCACCCCGGCGCCCGCCGCCGAGCCGTCCGCCGCCGACCGGGCGCTGCTCGCCGCCAGCAACCTCTTCGCCGCCGCGCCCGAGCAGTTCCGCGCCCGGGTGGCGGTCCGCACCACCGGCGGCACCGACCGCGCCGAGCTGGAGATCTGGCGGGGCGGCCGCGACCGCCTGCTGGTGCGGCCGCTCGCGGCGCGGCAGCGCGGCAAGGTGATCCTCCAGCTCGGCGCCGAGCGCTGGCTCCTCACCCCGGGGGCGCGCCAGCCGGTGAAGCTCGGGGCCGGCTTCCGGCTGCACGGCGGGATCTCCTTCGAGGAGCTGCTCGGGATCGACATCGAGCGCGGCTACCGTCTGCTGCGGACGGAGAGCGCCGGGCGAATCGTGACCTTCCACCTCGAGGCCGAGAGCGCGACGGCGGCCGCCACCGGAGCGGCCGCCGCGCGCTGGGTGGTCGACCGCGAGACGCGGCGCCCGCTGCGCGCCGACCTGCTCCTCGAGAGCGGCCGCGTGGCACGGGTGGTCGAGTTCCGCGGCTTCCGCCCGGGCGGCCGGCCGGTGCCGGAGGTGGTGGTGCTCAAGGACGTGCTGCGCGGCGGGCCACCCCTCGAGGTCGAGCTGCTCGAGATCGAGGAGCGCGAGGTCCCGGCGGCGCTCTTCGACCTCGCCGACGGCGGCGCGCGGGCGCGGCTGCTGGCGGACGACCCGGCGGGACCCTAGCCCGGATCTCTCACCGAGCTGCTGCGGCGGGGCGACCCGGCTCAGGGCGCCCCGGGCTCGATCTCGACGTCCCCCGCGAGGAGCGGCCCCGGCCCCGCGTCGCCGAACCAGGCGAGGTCCTCGCGCACGAGATCGACCTCGAGCCGGTAGCGGCCGGGCCGCTGCGGCCAGCCGACCGCGAGCTCCTGGCGGAGCTCCTCGCCCGGGGCCACCTCGCGCGGGAGCGCCGCGCGCGCCTCGCCGGCGCCCTGCCCGTCCGCGGCGACGAAGCGGTAGCCCCAGAGCACCGGGATCGGCGTCCGGCTCGACCAGGGAGCACCGCCGGTGTTGCGCACCGCGAGCTCCAGGCGCGCCGTCCCTCCGGCCACGCCCCGCTCCGGCAGCTCGCCCGCCAGCAGCTCCGCCGCGTGGATCTCGGCCAGCGCCGCCCCCCTCCCGAGGTACCGGAGCGTCGCCTCCCCCGCACCGCTCGCGCTGCGCAGCGCGAAGCGCAGCGCCCGGACCCGGTAGTTGGGCAGGTCCGGGGTCCACCAGAAGCTGTGCCGCCGCCAGGCCCGCGAGGGTTCGACCGCGAGGAGCTGCCGGCGCTCGCCCTCCTCCGGGCCGGTCAGCGGGAACTCCCAGCGGCCGGCCCAGTCGCTCACCTCCAGCACCGAGCCCGGACCCGAGGCCGCGACGAGGAAGCGCAGCGGCGTCCCCGGCCAGTAGGTGGCGACGACCACCTCCGCCGGCGCGCGCCCCGCGAAGATGCGGAAGCTGTCCGGCCCCGCCTCCGCGAACGGGTCGACGAAGCGCAGGAAGTCGCCCGACCAGTAGCGGTCGCGCCGCCCGGCGATCGCTCCGGCGGTGCTCTCGTACGGCAGCAGCCGGAAGAGCCCGGCGTGCGCGTGGCTCTGGGACCAGGGGTCCGCCGCCGTGTGGCGCGCCACCGAGGTCGCCGCCGACGCCCCGGCCACCAGCGCGACCCCCCACGCCGCCGCGATCGCCAGCCGCCCGGGCAGCCGCGCGGGGGCGAGGAGCAGCAGCGCGAGCACCGGCAGGATGTACCGGTTGCCCACGAACCCCTCGCCCCCGAAATAGTTGCCGGGCATCCAGACGAGGTAGAAGGCGGCGCACGCCGCCGCGCCGGCGAGGAGCACGACCGCGAGCCGGTCGGGCCTCCGGAGCGCCGCCGGCAGGAGGGCGATCACGAACGGGAAGTAGACGAGCAGCCCGGTGTGGCGCCCGGCGAAGAAGGTGAGGGTTGCCACCGCGCTGCGCTCCGGCTCGAGCCGCGGGCGGGCCCGCAGCGTCTGCGTGGCCCGGTGGCGGTCGAACTGCTCCCTCACCGCCGCCGCCCCGGGACCGGCCGGGTAGCCGCTCGCGGCGTCGAAGCTCGCGCGCACGGCGCGGTACGGATTGCGGGCGCCGCCGAGCGCGGCGGTGAGGGCGAGCACGGCGGCGAGGGTCGCCAGGGTGAGGGCGAGCGCCGCGAAGGCGCGCCGCCAGGAGCGCTCGGCGGCGTAGAAGGCCGCCGGGAGGAGCGCGATCAGCAGGTTGGGGTCCCGCAGCGAGGCGAGCAGGCCGCGCAGCACCGCCCCGACCGGGAGCGCCCAGGGGCGCTCGAGCAGCCGCCCCCAGGCGCCCGGGTCGTCCGCCGTCGCGCTCCGCGCGCGGCCCAGCGCGAGCGCGAGACCGGCGAGCGCGAGCCCCACCTGGAGCGCCTCGGTCATCCACCAGGCGATCTGCGGGAGGATCGCGCCGGCGCCGGCGAAGGTGGCGAGCACGAGCGCGGCCCGCCCCCGGTCCGCCCGCCGCCGCAGCCAGGCCCAGCCGGCGACGAGCCCCAGGACGAGGGCCGCGGCGTTGGCGGCGGCGAGCCCCCGCTCGCCCGCCAGCGCCACGAACGGCGCCCCCCAGAGCGCGTAGAGGACCGGCTTTGAGTAGGCGATCCCCGCCCCGGTCTGCTGGAGGATCAGGGTGACCGGCCCGCTCGGGTGCGACTCGGCCCACTCGCGGTCGGCCTCGGTGAAGCGGAGATCGCCGTCCCGCGCGAGGCTCGTGGCCATCGCGAGGTAGGTCCCTTCGTCGCCCGCGAGGTGGGCGAGCGGATCGCGGAGCGCCCCGAGGACGAGGAAGAAGAGCGCGGCCGCCAACGCCAGCGCGAGGGCCACGCGGATCTCGCCACGGATTCTGCGGGGATCGGGGTTCACGGTTCGCGCCTCTCGCGCGGGCGGCGGCGGCGCCGCCCGGCGGACCATTCTCGCAGAGGTCGCGGGTGGCCCTGCGGGCACCGACCGGGCCCGCAGGAGGTTCGGCGCGCGCCGCGGGCTGCTAGGCTCCCCCCGTGCGCTCCCGCCCGCTCCGGCTCGTCTTCCTCTGCCTCGCGCTGGCGCTCGTCGCCTTCCCGCTCGCCCTGACCAAGCCCGGGCCGCCGCCCGTCCTCAAGGCCGACGAGCCCGCCTACTACCTGATGGCGCTCTCCCTGGCGCGCGACTTCGACCTGCGCTGCGAGGAGCGCGACCTGGCGCGGATCTTCGACGAGTTCCCGTACGGGACGACGCGCAACCTGATCGTCGGCAGCGACGACGGCTGGCGCACCATCTACTTCGCCAAGCCCTACGTCTACTCGCTCCTCGCGGCGCCGTTCGCCGCCACCGCCGGGGCGCAGGGGATCGTCGCCCTCAATTGGCTGCTGCTCGCCGGCATGATCTGGCTCGGCGGGCGCTACCTCGCCCGCGCGAACCCCGCCTGGCTGGCGCTCCTCTTCTCGAGCGGCTTCTTCCTCCTCTCCGCGGGGGTCGCCTACACCTTCTGGCTCCACCCCGAGGTCTTCTGCATGGCGGCGATCACCGCCTCCCTCTACCTCGGGCTCACCGAGCACGAGGGAGGGGGCGCAGCCGCCGGCTGGCGCCGGCTGCTGGCGAGCCGCGGGCTGCGGCTGGCGGCCTCGGGCGCCGCCCTCTCGCTCGCCGCCTACCACAAGCCGGTCTACGCGGCGCTCGCGCTGCCGGTGCTCCTCCGTCTGGCGCGGGAGCGCCGCTGGCGCCACCTCGGGACCTGGATCGCCGGGGCGGCGCTCGCCGGCGCGCTCCTGGTGGCGGGCTCGCTCGCCTGGACCGGGACGCCCTCCGCCTACTTCGGCTGGGACCGGGCGGGCTTCTCGGTCGATCCGCCCGGCGTCTGGCGCGGGCTGCCCGAGCCGCCGCCCCCGGGAGACGCCGCCGCGGCCGAGGCCGCCGGCCACAACTCGTGGGGCTGGATCTTCCGCCTGCCGGAGTCCGGGCCGGCGCGCCTCGCCGAGGACCTCGGCTACTTCCTCTGGGGCCGGCACACGGGGCTCTTCGCCTACCACCCGTTCGCGCTCCTCGCCCTCGTGCTCTTCCTCCTCCACGGCCGCCGCTCGCCGGAGCGCTGGGCGCTCGCCGGTGCCCTCGCGGTGGTCATGCTCTTCTTCCTGCTGCAGATCCCGTTCAACTGGCACGGCGGCTCCGGCTTCGTCGGCAACCGCTACTTCGTGAGCGTGGTGCCGGGCTTCCTCTTTCTCGTCTCGAGGATCGCGCCGGTCGCCCTGCTGCCGGTCGCCTTCGCGGCGGGGGGCCTGTTCGTCGGCCCGCTCTTCTTCTCGCCGATGGGAGCGCCCGTCGTCCACCCGACGCTCCAGGCCCACGTGCGCAACCGGCCGTTCGACCGGCTCCCGTTCGAGCACTCGCTGGCCCACAACATCCCCGGCTACCGCGGCCAGCTGGTGCGCGATCTCTGGCTCTTCGGCCGCCGGGACAACTTCCTCCCCTGGGGCGACGAGCTGCTCGTGCGCGCCGGCCGGCCGGTCGAGATCTGGCTGCAGAGCGCGCGGCCGCTGCCGAGCGCGGTCTTCGAGCTGCGCTCGCCGCGCCCGGGGCAGCGGCTCTCGCTCGCGGTCGCCGGCGTGGAGCGCACGGTCGAGCTCGCCGCCGGCGAGCCACCGGAGACCTCGCACCGCGTCGAGATCGACCTGCCTGCCGCCAGCCGGCAGCGCGAGGTCGACGGACAGCCGATCTGGCTCTACCGGATCGTCGCCCGCGCGCGCCACGGGGCGCCGTTCGCGGGCGGCGCGCGCGACGACGCGGGCTTCCCGCTCGGCCTGCGGCTGATCTGGCTCGGCACCCGCGAGGAGGTCGCGGCCGATCTCTATCGCGCGGAGTGGGTGCGCGCCGAGATCCCACCCGCGCTCCCCGCGGGCGGCCGGGTCGAGATCCCCGTCGAGCTGCGCAACGCGAGCGAGGCGGGCTGGCCCGCCGACGCGGGGGGCCAGGTCCTGCTCGCCTACCACGGGCTGCGGCCGGGCGTCGCGGACGCGCTCTGGGAGGGGAACCGCACGCGCCTCCCGGCGGCGGTGGCGCCCGGCGCCGGGGTCGCCCTCACGATGGCGGTGGAGGCCCCGGCCGAGCCCGGCGAGTACGAGCTGGTGCTGGAGCCGGTGCGCGAGGGGATCGCCTGGTTCGACGCGCGCCGCCCCGGCAACTCGCTCCGCCGCCCCGTCGCCGTCCTGCCCCCGGCGCCGGGCGGTCCGCCGCCGACCGAATGAGACCGTCTGCCCGGGAGCGCCGCCCCGCCGGCGGCCCCCGACTGGAGGAGCCATGAGCCGATTCCGCCTGACCACCACACTCCTCGCCCTCGCCCTCCTCGCCCTGCCCCTCGCGGCCGGCGCCCAAGAGCAGCGAAGCGAGCGCATCGAGCAGCTCGAGCGAGCCGTCCAGAGCCTGTCGTCCCAG
>JAHDVN010000197.1 GCA_023384635.1 Thermoanaerobaculia bacterium | reverse complement strand
GGTGGGCGGCGACGCGGATGCCGGCCACCGCGCTCTCGACGTAGCGGCGGTGGTCGAGCAGTGGCGCGAGCGAGGCCCACGACTTCTCGCTCATCCGGTTCCCCTCGTCGAGCACCAGCGCCCCGCCCGCGAGCATCGCGGTGACGAGCGGCGAGGCGACGTAGCGCAGCCCTCCTTGCGGGTCGAGGACCGGCGAGACGAGCAGGTCCTCCGGCCGCGTGTCCATCGTCGCCTGCATCACGAAGACGGGAAGCCCCAGCTCGCGCGCCGCGGCGCAGGCGAGGGTGGTCTTGCCCACGCCGGGCTTGCCGAGCAGGCGCGGGTGGAGCGGCACGTCCCCCTCGTCGACGAGGGTCCAGGCGGCGAGCAGCTGGAGGAGCACGTCGCGCTGGCCGACCCACTCGGGGACCGTGTCGAGCGGCCGTGCGAGATGGAGGAGAACGCCGTCGATCTCGACGGCGCGGGGGAGCGCGGTGGAATCGTCGGTTTCTGGCAGCGGCATCGCCGGCACTCTAGCAGCGCCGGACGCGGGGAAAGCTCAGCCGATGTCGACCAGCGCGTCGCCGCCTTCGACCGCCTCGCCGGGGGCGACGTGGATCTTCACCACCGTGCCGTCGGTCTCGGCCTGGATCTCGTTCTGCATCTTCATCGCCTCGAGCACCAGGAGCGCCTGGCCGGCGACGACGGCGTCCCCCTCGGAGACGGCGAGGCTCACCACGCGGCCCGGCATGTAGGCGCGGACCTCGCGATGCCCCTGCGCTCCCTCCCCCTGGCGGCTGGCGCGCGCGAGGTGGGTGAGCGGGTCGGCCACCTCGACGATCTCGCTCTGGCCGTCCCAGCTCACCCGGTAGCGGTCGCCGGGGAGCGGCACCAGCCCCACGTCGAACTGCTGGCCGCCGATGAGGAGGCTCCGGAGCTGCGCCCCGAGCTCGACGATGTCGACCTCGTAGCGGCGCGAGCCCCCGCTTCCGGCGCTCTCGGCGGCTTCGCCGATCTCGCTGATCTCGACGACGTAGCGGTCGCCGTCGCGCTCGACGCGCACCCGCCGTTCCGCCGTGGCGGCGCGGATCACCAGCTCCACGTCGTCCCCCGGAGCGCCGCGCGGCGCGAGGCGAGGCGCCAGATCGGCCGGTGCCCGCCCTGCTCGCCGGCGGCGGCGCTGTGGGTCGCCGCGTGGTGGGCGATCGCCGCCGCCACCAGGGGCAGGTCGGCGAGGCGGGTGCCGGCGGGGCGCGCGAGCTCGCCGGCGCCCAGGCGGCGGTCGAGCCAGGTGATGTCGAAGCGGCCGGCGCGGAACTCCTCGTCCGCGACCAGCGCGCGGAAGAGCGGCACGTTGGTGGCGATCCCCTCGATGCGCAGCTCGCCGAGCGCGCGCTCCAGCCGCGCCAGCGCCTGCTCACGGTCGACGCCCCAGACGATCAGCTTGGCGAGCATCGGGTCGTAGTGGATCGAGACCGTCGCCCCCTCGTAGATGCCGGCGTCGACCCGCACCCCGGGGCCGTGCGGCCAGCGCAGGCGGCTGATCCGACCCGGCGACGGGGCGTACTTGTGGTAGGGATCCTCGGCGTAGAGCCGGACCTCGATGGCGTGGCCGCGTGGGGCGGGGATGTCGAACTCGGGGCCGAGCGCCTCGCCCTGCGCCACCCGCAGCTGGGCGACCACGAGGTCGAGGCCGGTCACGAGCTCGGTGACCGGGTGCTCGACCTGGAGGCGGGTGTTCATCTCGAGGAAGTAGAACTGCCCGTCCGGGGCGAGCATGAACTCGACGGTGCCGGCGTTGACGTAACCGACCGCCTCGGCGGCGCGCACCGCGGCCGCCCCCATCCGGGCGCGCAGATCCGCGTCGACCACCGGCGAGGGCGACTCCTCGACCACCTTCTGCTGCCGGCGCTGCAGCGAGCACTCCCGCTCGCCGAGCGAGACGGTGCGGCCGTGGGCATCGGCGAAGACCTGGATCTCGACGTGGCGGGGGCGGTCGAGAAACTTCTCGAGGTAGACCGAGTCGTCGCCGAAGCTCGCGGTCGCCTCGGAGCGGGCGGAGCGGAACGCCTCGGCGAGATCGGCGGCGGACGCGACGCGGCGCATCCCCTTGCCGCCGCCGCCGGCCGAGGCCTTGAGCATCACCGGGTAGCCGACCTCGGCGGCGACGCGGGAGGCGGCCTCGAGGTCGGCGAGCGGCTCCTCGGTGCCGGGGACGACCGGCACGCCGGCGGCGCGCATGAGGCGCCGCGCTTCGATCTTCGAGCCCATCGCCGCGATCGCCTCCGGCGGCGGGCCGACGAAGACCAGCCCGGCGTCCCGGCAGCGGGCCGCGAAGGCGGCGTTCTCGGAGAGGAAGCCGAAGCCGGGATGGACGGCGTCGGCGCCGATCGCCAGCGCGAGGTCGACGATCGCCTCGCCGCGCAGGTAGCTCTCGCGGGACGGGGCCGGCCCGATGCAGTGCGCCTCGTCGGCGAGCAGCACCGGCCAGGAATCCCGGTCGGCCTCGCTGTAGACGACGGCGCTCTCGAGGCCGAGATCGTGGAGGCCGCGCAGCACGCGCACCGCGATCTCCCCCCGGTTGGCGATCAGGACTTTGCGGATCGGTCTCACGTCGGCGGGTCCGGAGCCGGGATCCTAGCAGGCCATCCGGCGATCCCGAGGAGGGCGACGAGGGCAATGGCGAGACCGGCCACGGCGAACGCGATGCGGGTCGGGCGCCGGTCGGCCCAGATGCGGACGGCGTGCCGCCCGGGCGGCAGCTCGACGGCGAGGCGGGTGAGGTTCGCGACCAGGGTCCGCGCCGGCTTTCCGTCCACCGCCGCCTCGTAGACCGGCAGGTAGGCGCGCCGCAGGACCAGGGTGCCGCCGCCGGCGGGGACTTCGGCCTCGATCTCGATCGCCTCGGCCTCGTAGCGGATCACCCGGGCACTCCCGGGCGGCCCGTCGCGGGCCGGCGCTTCGCCGGCGACGACCGCGAGCGTCCGCGGATCGAAGCCGGGATCGGCCACGGCCGCGAGGGCGTCGTTGAAGCTGGGGGCGGGTCGGCGCGAGCCGAGCACCGCCGCCTCGGGGAGCGGATCGGGGATGCGGTAGGCGCGCAGCCGCGAGCCGCCGAGCGGGGCCTCGCCCGCGAGCTCGAGGCCCGGCCACTCGCGGTCGAGGAGCAGGATCTCCGCGCCGGTGGCGCGCAGGACCTGAAGCTGCTGCCGGGGTCCGAGATGCCGCAGGCCGCCGGCCGCGACCTGGGTCATGAACTGGTCGAGGCCCTCCGGCGAGGGGTTCAACTCGTAGCGGAGCCCCGCCGGCTGACCGGCCCAGGGGGCGAGGGCGGCATGGAGGAAGCGCTGGAGACCGGCGGCGCTCCGCTCCGCACCTGCCGCGGCGAGATCGGGGGCGCCGAGGAGGCTGGTGGCGAAGCCGTGGGCGACCACCGTGCCGGGGGGCGCGAGCGCCGCCGCCGGCGGCGCCAGATAGCGATCGGCCTCGTCGCTCACCCACGCGGGGGCGAGCAGGAGGAGCTGGGTGGCGACGTGGAGGGCGAGCGCCGCGGCCAGCGCGCCGGTCGGCCGCCGCCGGCCGAGCTGGAGCAGACCCGCGAGCAGGAGGGCGATCAGGATCCCCCAGAGGCTCGCCCCGGCGAGCCGCAGGCGCTCGCCGTCGAGCCAACCGTCGGGGATCCGCTCGGGTGCGACCGCCCGCAGCAGACGCCAGCCGCCCCCGCGCAGGGGCAGCAGCAGGATCCAGGCGCCGAGATAGAGGGCGCCCGCCCCCGCGAGCGTCCAACCGGCGGCGCGCCGGCCGCGACCGGAGAGCCAGCGCTCGGCGCCGATGCCGCCGAGGAGGCTCGCGCCGACCGCCGTGAGCAGCCAGGCCTTGGCGGGGAAACGGAGCAGGTCGCCCCCCGGGAGCTGGAACACCCACCCCAGCCAACGGCTCGAAGCGCCCACCACCAGCAGGAGACCCAGGGCGGCCACGCCGGCGGCCCAGGCCTCGCGCCGTCCGCGGGCCCCGGTGGCGGCGCCGAGCAGGAGGAGCGCGAGCAGGCCGGGGAAGAGCGTGAAGAGGAACGGGGTGTCGCCGCCGCTCAGTCGCTCGCCCCAGAAGAGGAGCTGGTCCGGCCGGCCGAACGCGAACGGCCAGAGCAGGTCGGGGGCGAGGCGCAGATCCCAGCCGCCGACCATGCCCCCCTGGGCATAGCCCCAGAACCCTCGGAAGGAGACGGGCAGGATGCGCAGCATCGCGACGAGCTGGGGCAGGGCGACGAGGCTCCCGAGCCCGAGGCCGGCCGCGAGGCGCCCCCAGCCGGCCTCCCGCCCTTGGAGCATCGCCGCTGCGCTGAGAGCCATGAGCAGGGCGAGGGCCGATGTCATTGGGTCGCCGGCGAGGATCAGCAGGGCCCAGAGGACGGCGATGGCCGCAGGCGCGCGCCGCCTCGCGGGCTCGGCCGCGCCGAGCGCCGCGGCCACGAGCGCCGCGGCGAGGGCGGCGCCGGCCACGACGGTGGCGAGGTTGAGGAGCGAGGCGAAGAAGCCCGAGGTGGCGTAGAGGATTCCCGCCACCCAGGCGGGCTCGCGGGCTAGGCCGAGCCGCCGGCCGAGCCAGAAAATCGCCCACGGGGCGAGCAGCCAGTGCAGCCAGATGTGGGCGTTGAGCCCCCGGAGGGTGGAGGTGGCGAGGAAGAGGAGGTTCGTCGGATAGAGGGGGAAGGCGTTCGGGTTGCCGAGGTACGGCTGGCCACCGCCGCGGGTCGGGTCGACGAGCGGGATCTCCCCCTGCCGCAGCGCCTCCGCGCCGTGCTGCTTGAGGACGAGGTGCGTGTTGAGCACGTCGCGGAGCACCAGCGTCCGCTCGCCGCTCGCGAGCGGCCAGACCGTCAGCGCCAGGAGGAGACAGGTCGGGGCGAGCCAGAGGAGCGCGAAGCGCCTCATCGGGACCTCCAGGGCGAGAGCGCGAGCAGCGCGATCGCTGCGAGAGCGAGGATCGAGACGGCTGCGGCGAGCGCCTCCGGGCGGCCGTCGATCCGGACCGTCACCTCCTGGTCGCCGGGCGGGACCACGACGCCGAGGAGGGCGATGTCGACCGGCAGCGTGGGGAGCCGCTCGTTCTCCCGCGTGGTCGCCCGATAGAGCGGCAGGAAGGCGCGCTGGAGCACGACCAGACCGCCGTCGCCCCGGCTCGCGATCCGGATCTCGTCGGGAGAGACCTCGAGGAGGCGGACGGAACCTGCGGGGCCGTGCGCGACGGCCACCGGCGTGAACGCCGTCGTGGTCGGATCCGCGAGCTCTCCCACCGCGGCGGCCACGGCTCGCGGCTCGTCGAGCGGCATCACCTGCCGGGGCCGCCAGACCGGCGGCGCCGGGTGCTCCACCGCACGGAGCCGGCGGACGACGCCGTGGTCACGGCGCGCGGCGAGCTCGGGCAGCGGCACCGGCTCGTCCGCCCACGCCTCGACGAGCGCGTCGGCGCCGAGGAGGCGCAGCCAGTTGACTCGTTGGGGCCAGTCGAGTCGCTGCAGCGCGACCGCGAGGATCGCCGACCGCGGCGACTGGATCCCCGCGAGGTCGGGCGCCAGCGGATAGGAGAGCCCGTGCAGGACCCCGGGAGCCGGATCGAGCGCCGCGGCGCGCGCGACCGCCAGGTCGGCCGAGCTGCGCAGCGATCGATCCGGCCGCGCCTCGGGGCCGCCCGGCAGGTGGAGCATCGCGACGGCGGCGCCCGCCGGGAGCTCGCCGAGCCACTCGGAGGGACCAGCGACCGCGCGGACGGGAAGGGTCGCCCAGAGCGGCGCGAGCTGGCAGAGGCCGGCGAGCTGCAGCAGGACGAGAGCCCCCCGTCTCTCCGGGTGCGAGGCCCAGGCGAGGCCGGCGAGGAGGAGAGCGGCCGCGAGGATCGCGAGGGCGAGCAGGAGCGCCTGGGTCTCGGCCGCCGCGGCGGGGGGGTGGGGATCGAGCGCTCCCCGGAGCCGGGCGGCGAGGCTCCCGTGGCCGGCGAGGCCGAGCAGGCCGAGCGCCGCCGAGGCCGTGGCGCCGAGCCGGAGGCCGCGCCGCAGCTTCCCGCCGGCCGGCGGCCGGTCGAGCCCCCAGCCGGCGAGCAGGGGGACCGCGAGAGTCAGCCAGAGCAGGAACTTCTCCGGATAGCGGAAGAGCCCTCCCGAGAGCGCGGCGAGCGCCCCCGGCGCGACCCCTCCCAGCCAGGCGGCCGCGATGCCGGCGAGGGCGAGGAGACCCCATCGCCACCGGCTCGCCAGGGCGCGCGAGCCGAGCACGACGGCCACCAGCCCGAGGTGGAGGCTCAGGATGTACGGCTCGGTGGGGAAGAGCTCGCGGCTCCAGAGGCCGAAGGCGTCGTAGCGCAGGGGCCAGCCGAAGGGCAGAGGCAGCAGCAGCTCGAGGAGGCGGGCCGGATGGAGCGCGAAGCGCCCGACCTGCTCGAGCGGCACCCCGAGCAACCCGCGGGTGGTGAAGCCGAGCACGCGCGCCGTGGCCACGATCTGCGGCAGGGCGACGAGGGCGCCGCCCGCCCCCGCCGCGGCGAGGAGCGCGAGGCCCCGCCGCGGCCCGTGGCGCTCGACGGCCAACAGCGCGAGGGGCGCGAGAGCGAGGAGCAGCGTGACCGGCT
>JAHDVN010000670.1 GCA_023384635.1 Thermoanaerobaculia bacterium | reverse complement strand
AGGAACCCCTACACGCTTTCAAACGTTTCGCGCTACAAAACGACGCAAGCGACTGGATCAAGCGATTTGACTTACGTAAGGATTTTTCTCGAGCAATTGAATTTGCTGAAAAACTAGAAGATGCTATCAAACAGTGGAGTAGAGAAAAGGTGGACGATGCAAATTTCTTTATCCCGTCTTGGCAGAACACTTTAACGCGTAGCGAAAGGGCATTGTGGCGCGATTACGCGCGCATCCTTGCCGGTATTGATGTGGATTCAACGCTTGAAAAGATGGGAAAACAAGTGCAGGAGTTGGAGAAATTATTGCAAGCCCCTCAAAGCGAAATGGTCTTTCCAGACCGCAATGAGACTGGCTTTAAAGATCATCCGGCTGAAACAAAACTTAGAAGAATAGCTTCTATTTATTACAATTATTTGGGATATGGTTATGCAAATCAAGGAAATTCATCTCAAGCTCGGGATGCTTATGGAAGGGCGTTGCTTCACATGCGAGAAGAAAAATCGCCTGACAGAGAAGCAACCACGCGCAACAATCTGGCACGAGTACTGTCAGATCGGGGACACACCCGTGGCCGCCGTTTATGCCTTGACGCTCTTGAACTAAGAAAAAAACAAGGCGCTGAAGTTCCCATCGCGTATTCGTATAACACACTTGCTTTAATTGATAACGACCACTCCCGCCCTGACTTAGCGTGGATTGAAGCGGCCATCGCCACTGCCTACTTCGACCTTGCAGAAGATCAACGCGGCTTGGGATTGTCTCTATTACAACTGAGCGAAGCGTTACGCCGCTTAGCAAAACGAAAAAGTGAACCTTATCATCTACGCGGCGATACCCCCGAAATCGTTCTGGAAACCGCCAAACGCGCAATAGATCAAGCGATTGATATATTCACACGGGGAGATGCCTCTCACGAAAAAATTCGCCGTGTAGAAGCTTGGATCGAAAAAGCATGCTTGGAACGCGATCTAATTCAATTTATCCAAAATAATCCAAAG
>JAHDVN010000669.1 GCA_023384635.1 Thermoanaerobaculia bacterium | reverse complement strand
GTGAAAGCTGATTTCAAAAACATCTCTTACGCCGACAACAGGATAGATATTGTGACCTGCTTTCAACTCCCCGCCACCGATGATTGGATGCCCTACACATCCACAATCAGCGTCAACGGGCAAGTGACTGACTTTGACACGGTTGGCTGGGCCGATCAGGGATCAAAGTACAACTCCTCGCCGCTTGCCAGCAGTTATCGCTGTTACAGCCTTGGCTATCCTGTAAAAAGCCGGCCGGGCGACCAAATCACTGTCACCATTGCCGACTTGCGAATCGACCCAGTCTTTCAATTAGAGAAGTATTGCGCCCAGGCGCAACAGCAACTGGCCGCCACTTACCCAGATCTAAAATTCACCTGTAATTCACCCAGTGGCGGCGCTTATTTCAACCTGGTTCAAGCGCCCGCAAGCATGAGCGCAGAGCATGCTCGCAGGCTAATCAACGATGCAATCGAAGAAGCCATTTACGGGCCATGGACATTCACACTTACCCGGTGAAGGGATAACGAGTCGCTGAAACCGGATGGAACAGGGCGCCTTACCAATCGGATCAGAATCGCAAGGCGTAACGACGACCGCGTTACGCCTCTTTTTTTCAATTACACGATCTGCAACACGCAATCCACCTCACCTTCAACTCCTAACTCGCCTCCCTCTTGTTCCTGTTGTTCTTCCTTTGAAAAACCGTTGCGTTTGTTGAAACGATCTTCATCGCGAGTGTCGCGAATAACGCGAATGAGGCAAATTGTTAAATCTTTTTTGGACGCGGATTTCACGGAAAAACCCAAAGAAAAATTCGTATACTTAAGAAGGACCTGTTCGCGCCATTCGCGTAAAATCTTTTGCCTTATGACCTCTCACTGAACGCTGAGCAGAGCCTGTCTCTGTTCCACCGTCTCGCCCTGCTTCACGCGGATTCTCCCCACCGTCCCGTCTTTGGGCGACTTCAATTCGTTCTGCATCTTCATTGACTCGAGAATGACCAGCGCCTGTCCTTTTTTCA
>JAHDVN010000196.1 GCA_023384635.1 Thermoanaerobaculia bacterium | reverse complement strand
CGCCCGGCTGGGCGACGGAACTGCGCCCAGGAAGCGCAGCCGCAATCGGAATCGGAACGCGAAACCGCCGAGGCCGGGTGCCTTCTTGCCCGGAGCGCGCAGACGGGGGGGGATCTTCCCCACACCTCGAGCTCCGGTCAGATGGGGGACCCCGCAAGCGATCCGGGCAAGAAGGCACCCGGCCGGGTCCGGCTTCGATCCGAGGGCCAACTCCGCGAGCGATCCGGCAGGGAGAGGAACCTGGCGGGGACCGGGGACTCGCTCCCCGAGCCCGCAAGAGAAAGGGCGCCCGTCCCGCGCGGGAGGGGCGCCCTGGAGTCGGCGTCGCGACTGCGAGCGGGCGGCTACTTGCTCCAGTCCGCGATCAGCCGCTCGGCCATCGCCGTGTCGGCCTTCGGGTCGGCGGCCTTGCCCACTTCGATCGCCTTGCGGGCGAGCGCGATCGCCGCCGCCTTGTCGCCGTCGAGGGCGGCGAAGCGGGCCTTGGCGACGAGGCCGTACATCGACTCCTGGGCGGCGAGCGAGCGGTCGACCCAGCCGCGCGCCTCGTCGAGGCCGACCTCGTTGTCGAGGCAGTAGTTGGCGGCGCGCAGCGGCGTGCGCCAGTCGTCGGCCTTGGCGGCGGCGATGGCGGCGCGCGCGCTCTCCATCACCTTGGAGTGGACCTCCACCTCGACCCGGAAGGTGACCGAGAGCTTCTCCCAGGCGAGCGTCACGTCGGTCGCGTCGGTGGTGGTGTTGGGGAAGGTGAAGGTCATCCGCTCGGTGAACGGCGCCTCCTGCGGCACGACCGGGATGCGCAGCAGGTCCTCCTCGGCCTTGTACTCGTAGGCGCCCCACTGCTTGGCGGCCTTGTTGAGGATCACCGTCCACTCCTTCTCCCCCGGGAGCGTGAAGAGGCCGTAGGTGCCGGCCGGGACGGCGGTGCCCGCCACCTTCACGTCGGTGGAGAAGGTGATCGTGGTCGCCTCGTTGGCGCCGGTGCGCCAGACCTGGCCGTAGGGGACGAGATCCCCCCAGATCGTGCGCCCCTTCACCCCGGGGCGGGCGTAGGCGATCGTGACGTCGGTGAGGCCGACCTGCTGCATGACGGTGGCCTTCGGGCTGGCGCGCGGGAGCTCCAGCTGGGCGAAAGCGGCGCTGGCGCCGGCGAGGGCCAGCAGGGCGAGCGCGAGTGCGAGGTTCTTCTTCATCCTGAGCCTCCTCGGGTCGGGGTGCTGCAGCTCCGGCGGCGCGGCCGCCGGCGGGATCGGTGGGCGCACCCTATCGCGATCCGCCGGCGGCTTCCAGCCCGCGGGGCCTACGGCGTGGCCTCCGACTGCCAGGGGGTGACCTGGTAGTTCGGGAAGGGGGGCCGCGCCGGGAGCTGCGGCGGGGCCGCGGCGAGCGCCTCGAGCGCGAGGTCGATCGCCTTCTCGAGCTGGGGATCGCGCCCGGCCGCGAAGTCGCGGGGGGTGATCTCCACCTCGTGGTCGGGAGCCACGCCGACGTTCTCGACCTCCCATCGGCCGTGGCGGGTGTAGAGGCCGCCGCGCGGCGCCGTGACGGCGCCGCCGTCGATCAGGTCGGGGTAGTCCCAGATCCCGACCAGGCCGCCCCAGGTGCGGGTGCCGACCAGGGGCCCGAGTCCGAGCTCGCGGAACATCCACGGCAGCGCGTCGCCGCCCGAGCCGGCGTGGCGGTTGATGAGCATCACCTTCGGTCCGTAGAGGGCGCCGGCGGGGGAGAGCATCGGCTCCCCCTCGCGGCTCGCCACGGCCCAGAGGAGCTTGCGCCCGAGGACCTCGACGATGTAGTCGGCGACCAGCCCGCCGCCGTTGTTCCGCTCGTCGACCACCAGCCCCTCGCGGTCGATCTGGGGGAAGAAGTAGCGGTTGAACGACTCGAAGCCGGCGCCGGCGGTGTTGGGCAGGTGCAGATAGCCGAGGCGGCCGCCGGAGCGCTCCGCGACCCGGCGGCGGTTCTCCTCGACCCAGGCGCGGTACCGCAGCCGGCTCTCGTTCTCGACCGGGACGACCGTGACCTCCCGCGCCCCCTTGCCCTCCGGGTCGGCGGCGAGCCGGAGGCGCACCTCGCGGCCCGCGGTCGCCTCGAAGGCGGCGAAGAGGGAGGCGGGGGGGCGGAGCTCCCGCCCCTCGACCGCGATCAGGTAGTCGCCCGCGCGGGCGTCGACGCCGGGGCGGTCGAACGGGGCGACGAGGTCGGGGTTCCAGCTCTCGCCCGAGTAGACGCGGGCGATCCGGTAGCGGCCGTCGGCCACCTCCCAGTCGGCGCCGAGCAGGCCGCCCTTCACCCGGGGGGGCTGGGGCAGGTCGCCGCCGCCGACGTAGACGTGGCCGAGGGAGATCTCGCCCAACATCTCGACGAGCAGGTAGTTGAGGTCGTCGCGGTGCGCGAGGCCCTCCACCCAGGGGGCGTAGCGGCGCTCGGCGGCGGCGAGGTCGAGGCCGTGGAAGCCGGGGTCGTAGAGGAAGTCGCGCTGCAGGCGCCAGGCCTCGCGGTAGATCTGCCGCCATTCGGCGAGCGGGTCGACGCGCGCCTCGAGGCGGTCGAGGTCGAGCTTCCCCTCGTCCAGGTCGAGCTCGCCCTCCGCGGCGTGGATCGACCAGCTGTCGCCGGCACGCACGAGCAGCTTCTCGCCGCTGTGCGAGACCGCGATCTCGTCGACGGCACCGGCCACGCGGGTCGCCTCGCGCTTCGCGAGCTCGTAGCGCCAGAGCGGCCCGGCGGGGAGCTCGTCGGCGTCGGCGTCGACCAGCTCCGGGGCCTCGAGCAGGAAGAGGATCCCCTCCTTGCCGGGCGCGAGGCGCTGGTAGTGCTTCGCCGCGAGGCCCGGCACCGGCACGATCCGGCGCTCGATGCCGGCGAGATCGACGGTCACCTGGACCTTCTCCTCCTCCTTCTTCTCGGCGGCCGCCGGCTTCTTCTCCCGGCCGCGGGCCTTCTCCGCCGTCGACTTCTCGTCCTTCTCCGCCGGCTTCTCCTCGTCGCTCTCCGGGGCGAACGGCGAGGGCTCGCCCGCCGCGAGCACCGCCAGCCAGACCGAGCGCGAGACCGGGCGCTCGACGCTGGTCATGTCGAGCCAGGGCGAGGTGGGTCCGAAGTCGGTCGAGGCGGCGAACCAGAGGTACTTGCCGGAGGGATCGAAGACCGGGAAGCGGGCGTCGGCGAGGCCGTCGGTGAGGCGGTGCGAGGTCTTTGCCGCGACGTCGTGGACGAAGACGTCGTGCACGTGGGAGCGCTGGCGCCTGGTGTAGGCGAGATAGCGCGAGTCGGGCGACCAGGCGGGGTCGAGCGAGCGCTCCGGGTGGTCGTAGGTGCCGGTGTCGACCTTCGTCATCGCCCCGCTCGCCACCTCCACGATCCAGAGGTTCAGCCGCTTGTCGGTGAGCGCGAGGCGCGTTCCGTCGGGCGAGAAGTGGGGGCGGTAGAAGAACGACGGCGGGTCGCCGAGCGGGATCCGCCGCACCTCGCCGAGGCCGCTCTGCGGCGCGAGGTGGAGGGCGTACTCCCCGGACTGGTCGGAGAGCCAGGCGACCGTCTGTCCGTCGGGCGACCAGGCCGGGTCGCGGTCGGCGGCGCCCGGGCTCCGGGAGAGATTCCGCGGAGCTCCCTTCTCGGCCGGCACCGTGAAGATCTCGCCGCGCGCCGAGAAGGCGGCGCGGGCGCCGGTGGGGGAGATGGCGCCGGCGCCGGCCTCCTCGCCGACCTTCGCGAAGCGCGGGCGCAGGGCCGCGAGGTCGGGCGTGACCCGGATCGGCGGATAGGTCACGGCGCCGGTGGCGAGGTCGTAGAGGCCGATCTCGCCGAAGCGCTCGAAGACCACGGCACCCGGCCCCGGCCGGGCGTTCTTCAGGTCGAGCCCGTCGTTGGCGTAGACGCGGGCGACCTCGCGGGTGGCGGGGTCGTAGCGGAAGAGGGTCACTCTCCCCTCGCGGTCGGAGAGGCAGTAGATCCTCCCGTCCTCGGCCCAGGCGGGGTAGGAATCGTTCGCGTTGCCGCGCGGCACCGCCTGGATCTCGAGGCTCGCGAGGTCGGCGATCCAGACGAAGGTCGCCTCGCCGCCGCGGTAGCGCTTCCAGGAGAGCTGGAACCGCTCGTGCGGCATGTAGGCGAAGCGGGCGCCGTCGGGGGAGTGGGTCCCCCAGAACGCCTCGGGGAGCGGCAGCCGCTCGGGCCAGCCCCCCGCAACGGGCACCGACCAGAGCCGCGCCGTGCGGGTGCCGTTGTCGCGGGCGCTGCGGAAGAGGACGCGCTCGCCGTCCGGGCTCCAGCCCACCGCCTGGTCGGGTCCGGGGTGCCAGGTCAGCCGCAGCGGCGAGCCGCCGGCGGCGTCCACCACGTAGACGTCGATGTTGCCGTCGATCTCGCCGGTGAAGGCGATCCGGCGGCCGTCCGGGGAGAAGGCGGGGTCCCGCTCCATGCCCGCGTGGGCGGTCAGCCGGCGGGCCTCGCCGCCGGCGCGGGGGGCCACCCAGAGGTCGCCGCCGAAGGCGAAGGCGATCTCGCTGGCTGACAGCGCCGGCTGGCGCAGCAGGCGCGGCGGTCCCTCCGCGGCGAGCACCGGGGCGAGGAAGGTGGCGAGCAGGATGGCGGCGGCGAGCAGGGCGGGCAGCGTGCACGGGCGGTGCGGACGGGGCATATCTCCTCCTGGAAGCGAGGCGGCCGGAGCCGCTCTGGGGACAGCAGGTTAACGCTCGGGGACGGCTCCGGGTTGCGCGGCCCGCCCCGATTCGCGCTCCGGGGACACTTCAGGCGGCGGGCGACTCGACCCGGCTCCGGGGCTTCCTCTTCGGCCGGGCGGGAGCGAGGGGGGGCTCGGCCGACCGGATCTCGACCCGGCCGTCGGGGAAGAAGTCGGCGAACTGGGGGTTCCGGGTGGTGGCGAGCCGGGCCGCGACCTCTTCGGCCGGGCGCGGGTCGAAGGCGAGGCCGTGCGCGTGCAGGTCGCCGCGCAACCGGTAGCCGAGCGCTTCGAGGCGCTTGAGGGTACCGAGGTACGCCCCCCGCCAGATCTCCCGGTACGGCCGGTGGTCCATCGGGTTGACCGACAGGATCCGCCGCAGGTTGTTCGGCGGCAGGAAGGTGTAGAGCGAGACCTCCGGGTGCCGCCGCAGGGCCCAGTTGCGCGTCGTGTCGTAGCGGGTGAACGAGACGGTGCGGATGTCCTGGTCGGCGTTGTAGAAGACCCCCCGCCCGCGAGCGAAGCCGGCGCGCTTCGATACGTAGGGGACGATCGGGTCGATCGTGAAGACGAGGTCGGCCCCCTTGCGGATGGCGTCGCCGAAGTTCGAGGTGCGGGTCACCGCGCCGTCCTCGTAGAAGCGGTCGCCGATCGGGGTCGGGGCGAAGACCGGGTTCAGGCTCATCGAGGCCTGGATGGCGATGCTGATCGGCACCTCGTCGTGCGGGGCCTCGCCGAAGAGCACGTGCTCCTTGAGGTCCTGGTCGGTGGCGCCGACGTAGAGCGGCCGCGGCAGCTGGCGGAAGTCGTCGGTATGGCCCGGCCGGCTGAAGGCGCGGCGCAGGAGGTCGCCGAAGCCATCGGTGCGGAACGGGGCGTGGAAGAGGTCCCCGTACTCGAAGATCAGCGACTCGAGCGAGAACGGGAGCCGTCCGCGCAGCAGCTCGGAGGCGCCGCGGCTGGCGAGCGAGAAGACCTGGCGCAGGGGCGCCGAGAGGCCGCGCAGGTCGAGGTGGGCGAAGTCGAGCAGGTTGAGGTCGAGCGGCTCGATCCGCCCCTCCCCCTCGCCGCTGACCGCGGCCATGAACTCGGTCACCGAGAAGCCGTTGGCGAGCATGCCGCTGAGCACACTGCCGGCGCTGATTCCGAAGTAGAGGTCGAGCCGGTTGAGGGCCCCGGGCGGCAGGCAGTCCTCGAGGCACTTGAGCACCCCGAGCTCGAAGTAGAGGCCGGTGATACCGCCGCCCGAGATGCAGAGCGCCACCTTGCCGGGCAGGCGCTCGGTGCAGACTCGTTTCATCTCCCGCAGCACCACGCGCGAGAATTCGACCTCGTCGGGCGGCTCTCCCGGCCCGGCGCCGAGGCGCGGCGTCGAAGGGTCGCGCAGCACGTGCCGGACGCCGACGGCCCCGAGGGCGGCGATCTGACGGTCGACCTCGATCGGGTCGGGCCCGGAGACCAGGGCGAAGATGCGGTGGAAGCCGTACCGGCGCTCGATGTCCGGCTCGCGGTCCATCGCCTCGAGCAGGGTGAGCCCGCGCTCGAAGGCCGGGCGGCTGCGCCGCGCCCCGTTGTCCACCGGCTCGCGCAGGTCGAGCAGCACGAGGTTGAAGTACTGGCTGTGGAGCGCGGCCAGCGCGTCGTCGATGGCGTGCCGCTCCACGAAGGAGAGCGCCGCCTCGCGGCAGATCACCGTCGGCTCGCCTCCGCGCGTGCGCAGGCGGCACTCCTCGAGGCCGCCCATGGCGCGGAAGAACGGAGCGGCGAGCGTGCGGCGGCCCGGGAAGTAGAGGACCCTCCGGATCTCGGACTGTTCGGTCGCCATCGGGCCCCTCCCTCTGACCTGCGGGCCGCCCCGGCGGGGCGGCCCTCCCGCAGTCCCCATTCTACCGGCTCGTGCCGCGCCGCGGCGCGAGCTCCCGCGATCCCGTAGACTCCCGGCCATGGTGCCTCGAGAGACCGTCTCCGG
>JAHDVN010000195.1 GCA_023384635.1 Thermoanaerobaculia bacterium | reverse complement strand
AGCCGCCCGCACCCAGGCCGGTTGTGCTGGCTCCCCCCGGGCCGCTCACCGCCACGGTCCGCCGCCATGTCGACCGCACCTGCCCCGAGTGTCCCGCCGGGGAGGCGGCCCGCTCCGTCGAGCGAGGCGTCGCCGCCGGGGCGGGAGCTGCCGCCTCCTGCCCGGACGAGTCGCTGCAGCAGTTCGCGGACGCCTCTCCCGAGGGGTGGGGGGGGATCGCGGGGCGCCTCCCGCCCGGCTGTGCCGCGCTGGCGATGGAGCTCCCGGCCGGAGCCCGCTTCACCGGCTACCGGTTCGAGAGCGGCACCGCGGCCGGCTGGGTCGACTGCCCGGCCGGGAGGGACTGCCCCGGCCTCTCGGCGGGCTGGCTGGGCGACCCGGTGATCGTCCGGCAGGGGGCGACGACGTGGCTCGTGGCCCTCTTCGCCAATCGCGCCGAGGGGCCGCGCCGCGCGCGCTTCACGGCCTACTATCGCGAGCCTCGGCCCTAGGGCGCGGCCCGGATCAGTCGACGAAGAAGTCCGGGAAGAGGGGGGCGCCCGGCTCGACGGCGTAGCGCTCGAGGTCGTTCACTCCGGCCTCGGCGAGTACCTCTTCGTCGATCAGGAACTGGCCCGTCCGCTCCCGGCTCGGCCGCGTGAGGATCCGGTGCGCCGCGTCGGCCACGATCTCCGGGCGGCGGCAGTGCCGGGGATCGACCTGTCCTCCGAGCATGGCGAGCGCCGCGGTGGCGATGGCGGTCTTCGGCCAGAGGGCGTTGACGGCCACTCCCCGCTCGCGGAGCTCCTCGGCCATCCCGAGCACGCACATCGACATGCCGTACTTCGCGATCGTGTACGCCACGTGGTCCTTGAACCAGCGAGGCGAGAGCGCGAGCGGCGGCGAGAGGTTGAGCACGTGCGGATTGGGTGCCGCGAGCAGGTGGGGGAGGCAGGCGCGGGTGCAGAGATACGTCGCCCGGACGTTCACCGCGTGCATCAGGTCGAAGCGCTTCATCGGGGTTTCCAGCGTCCCGGCGAGGAAGATGGCGCTGGCGTTGTTGACGAGCGCGTCGATGCCGCCGAAGGTCTCGACGGTGGCCCGCACCGCCGCCTCGACCTGGGCGTCGACGCGCAGGTCGGTGGCGAGCGGGAGCGCCCGTCCTCCCGCCGCCTCCACCGCCTCGGCTGCGGTGAAGATCGTGCCCGGAAGGTGGGCGTGCGGCTCGGTGGTCTTGGCCAGGATCGCCACGTTGGCGCCGTCGCGCCCCGCCCGCTCGGCGATCGCCAGGCCGATGCCGCGGCTCGCGCCGGTAACGACGAGCGTCTTGCCCCGGAGATCCATCTCGCCCCCCTCCTCGACGGCCGCCCGCCCGGAAGGAGCGGGGTCGGGGTCATTCTACGGGGCGGGCGGTAAGCTCCGGATCTCTCCCGGGAAGATCCGATGCCGCTCACCGCCTTCGACCCGACCGTCCGCGCCTGGTTCGAGGAGCGCCTGGGAGCGCCGACCGAGATCCAGCGGCGCGCCTGGCCAGAGATCGCCGCCGGCCGCCACCTGCTCCTGACCGCGCCGACCGGGAGCGGCAAGACCCTGGCGGCTTGCCTCTGGGCGCTCGACCGGCTGGCGACCGGCGCCTGGGAGGCGGGGCGCGTCCGGCTGGTCTACGTCTCCCCGCTGAAGGCCCTCAACTACGACGTCGAGCGGAACCTCGCCCGTCCCCTGCAGGAGCTGGAACACCGCTTCGAGGCGGCGGGGCGAGCCTGGCCGGGGCCGCGGCTCGGGGTACGCACCGGCGACACCCCGCCGGCCGAGCGGCGCCGCCTCCTGCGCACGCCGCCGGAGATCCTCATCACGACGCCGGAGAGCCTGAACCTCCTGCTCAACGCGAAGGCGGCGCGCGGGCTCTTCGACGGCCTCGCGGCCGTGGTCCTCGACGAGATCCACGCCGTCGCGGGCTCGCGGCGAGGTGTGCACCTGATGAGCGCGGTGGAGCGGCTCGCCTGCGAGGTCGGCGAGTTCCAGCGCATCGCGCTCTCGGCTACGGTGCGCCCGCTGGCCGCAGTGGCGGCGCTCGTGGGGGGCTTCCGCAAGCGCGGCCACGGCCGGGAGGCGTCGTTCGCCGCCCGCGACGTGCGGCGCGTCGAGGCGCCGGTGGCCAAGCGCTACGACCTGGAGGTCCGCGCCTTCGAGGAGGAGGAGGGCGGGCTGGCGGGCGAGCGCTGGCAGCGCATGGCGGCGGTCCTGGCCGGCGAGCTCGCCGGGGCGCGCTCGACTCTCGACTTCGCCAACAGCCGCCGGCAGGCCGAGCGACTCGCGCGGCTGGTCAACGAGACGGCGGGCCGGGAGGTCGCCTGGGCCCACCACGGCTCGCTCTCCCGCGAGATCCGCTCAGAGGTCGAGGGCCGCCTGAAGCGAGGCGAGCTGCCCGCGGTGGTCGCCACCAGCTCGCTCGAGTTGGGGATCGACGTCGGCGACCTCGACCAGGTCGTCCTCACCGGTACGCCCCCTTCGCTCTCCTCGGCGGTGCAGCGCGTCGGGCGCGCCGGGCACGGCGTCGGGCAGGTGAGCCGCGGCCGCTTCTACGCCCTCCACGGGCGCGATCTGGTCCACGCCGCGGTCGCCGCACGGGCGATCCGCGACCAGCGCGTCGAGCCGCTCCGGCCGATGGGCGCCCCGCTCGACCTGCTCGCCCAGGTGCTGCTCGCGATGGTCGCTCGCGCGCCGTGGGAGATCGAGGAGCTCTTCGCCACCGTGCGGACGGTGGCACCCTTCCAGACCCTCCGCCGGAGCCGTTTCGACCTCGTGCTCGAGATGCTGGCCGGGCGCTACGCCGACGCCCGGATCCCCGAGCTGCGTCCCCGCGTCGGGATCGACGGCGTGACCGGGACGGTCACGGCGCGCCCCGGCGCGGCGCGGCTGGTCGCCCAGGCGGGGGGGACGATTCCCGAGCGCGGCTACTTCCAGCTCCGGGTGGAGGGCACGCGGGCCCGACTGGGCGAGCTCGACGAGGGGTTCGTCTGGGAGCGCCGGCCGGGGGACGTTTTCCTGCTGGGCGCGCAGGCCTGGCGGATCCGGCAGATCGGCCAGGGAGAGGTGCTGGTGGCCCCGGCCGCGCGCACCGCCGGGGCGATCCCTCCGTTCTGGCGCGCCGACCACCCGGACCGGGACCGGCACTTCTCCGACGCGATCCTCGACTTTCTCGACGAGCTCGGCGGCCGGCTCGCGGGGGGTGCGATGGCGGCACCGGCCCTGCGGGAGTGGCTCGGCGAGGGGCACGCGCTCGGGGCGGAGGCGGCGAACCGCCTGCTGGCGTTCGCCCGCGAGCAGGTCGCGGCCACCGGGGCGCTCCCGGGGCGGCACCGGATCCTCGCCGAGCGGGTCGCGGAGGAGCGGGGAAGGGAGGGGGAGGGACGGGTCCGCTGGTTTCTCCACACCTGCTGGGGCGGACGCCTCAACCGGCCGCTCGCCCTCGCCCTCGCGGCGCGCTGGGAGGAGTCGGGGGGAGGGCCTCTGGAGGTGGCGCAGGACGACGACTCGCTGCTCCTCGTGGGCCCGGTCGGCCTGGACGCCGCGGCCCTCCTCGAAGGGCTGGACCCGGAGCGGCTGGAGGCGCTGCTCCGCGCCCGGCTGGAGCGGAGCGGCTTCTTCGGCGCCCGCTTCCGGGAGTGCGCCGGCCGTGCGCTCCTGCTGCCGCGCGCCGCTCCCGGCCAGCGCACCCCGCTCTGGCTCCTCCGCCAGCGCGCCAAGGAGCTGCTCGCTGCGGTGGCGTCCCACGGCGACTTCCCCGTCGTACTCGAGGCTTGGCGCACCTGCCTGGAGGAGGAGTTCGACCTGGAGGCGTTGCGCGAGCGGCTCGGGGAGCTGGCCGACGGCAGGATCCGCCTCGCCTCCTGCCGGACGCTCGCGCCCTCGCCGTTCGCCCGCGGCCTCGTCTGGCGGCAGACGAACGAGCTGATGTACGAGGACGACGTCCCCACTGCCACCGGGGCCGCTCTCCGCGGCGGGCTCCTCGAGGAGCTGGCCCTCGACGCCCGCGCCCGCCCGCTCCTCGCGCCCGGTCTGGCCGAGAGCTTTCGCGCCAAGGCCCTCCGAGTCGCCCCCGGCTATCCCCCGCAGTCGGCCGAGGAGCTGCTCTTCTGGGTCCAGGAGCGGGTGCTCGTGCCGCGCGACGAGTGGGTCGACCTCTGCGCGGCGATCGACCGCGACCTGCCCGGCGAGCTCTCGCGGTGGATCGCCGAGCTCGGCCCGCGCCTCGCTGACCTCCCGGAGGGACCCGGAATCGAGCCGGCCGTCGTCGCAGCCGACCGGATCGGGCGGCTGGCCCGCGCCCTCGCGCGCCCGGGCCTGCCGCCGCGGGAGGCAGGGGAGGCGGGCAGCCGGGAGGAGGGCGCCCGGATCCTCCTCGAGTGGCTGCGTCCGCAGGGGCCGGTGACGGCGGCGCGCACGCGGAGCGCCCTCGGGCTCTCGCCCGGCGAGCTCGACGAGCTGGCCGATCCGCTCGTCGCCGAGGGGCGTCTCGTCCGCGGCGCCGTGACCTCCGGAGCCGGGGAGGAGGAGCTCTGCCACCCGGAGAGCCTCACCACCCTGCTGCGCTGGCATCGGACGGCCTCCCGGCCAACCTTCGCGCCGCTCCCGCTGGAACGCCTGCCGCTGCTGCTGGCCTGCCAGCAGGGTCTGCTGCCGACCGGGGACGGGATCGAGGGTCTGCAGGAGCGACTGGAGAGCCTCTTCGCGCTGCCGCTGCCGGCGGCGCTCTGGGAGACCGAGCTGCTCCCCGCCCGGCTCCGCCCCTATTTCCCCGCCTGGCTCGACGCCCTGCTCGAGGAGAGCGACCTGGTCTGGATCGGGCAGCCGCGGGAGCGGCTGGCCTTCCTCTTTCCCGACGAGATCGGTCTGCTCGGCTCCCGACAGCCCCTCGAGGGCATCGAGGGCGGAGCCGGCGGGCCGGCGGTCCTCCCCGATCCCGGCACTGCCCGGGAGGTGGGGGAGCTCGCGGCGCGCGCCGGAGTGCCGGTCGGCGATGCGGCCGCCACTCTCTGGGCGGCCGCCTGGCGAGGCGAGGTCACCAACGACACCTTCGCCGCGGTCCGGCGGGCGCGCGCGGGCGCCCCTCCGGGCCCGGCCGGCGAGCCGCCGGAGCGCTCCGGCCCCGGCCGCCGGCGCTCGGTCGACCGCTGGCGCCGGCCGGCGCGGTCCCACCCGGGCCGCTGGCGGCGGCTCGCCTGGCCCGCCGCCGGCGGTCCGGACGGGGCGGACCCGCTGGGGGCGGAGGAGCTCGCCCGCGAGCGCGCCCGCCTGCTGCTCCGGCGCTACGGGGTCGTCTTCCGCGAGCTGCTCGCCGCCGAGGCCCCAGCCTTCTCCTGGCGGCGGGTGGCGCGCGCCCTCGCCCGGCTGGAGCTGGCGGGCGAGGCGGTCGGTGGGCAGTTCTTCTCCGGCGTCCCGGGCCTGCAGTTCGCGAGCCCGCAGGCGCTCCGCCTGCTCCAGGAGGGCCTGCCCCCGGACGGCGTCTTCTGGCTCTCGGCGGCCGATCCCGCCTCGCCCTGCGGCCTCGACCTCCCCGGCCTCGGGGAGGGGCTCCCCCGGCGCGACCGCTCCGGGCACCTCGTCTTCCTCGGGGCGCGGGCCGCGCTCCTCTCCCGCCGCTCCGGCCGGGAGCTCGAGATCCGCCTGCCTCCGGTGCACCCCCGCCTCGCCGAGCTCTGGGAGCCCCTGCGCGTGCGCCTCGCGCGCGCCGCCGACCCCGAGCGGGCGATCGACGTGGAGCGGATCAACGGCGAGCCGGCGGCGGGGAGCCCCTACGCCGCCCGCCTCGCGGAGGTGTTCGCCCTCACGCGCGAGGGCGGCGGTGCGGTGCGCCTCCGGCGTGCGTACTGATTCACATCCCCTCTCGACGGGGATTGGTATCCTCGCCGCGGCCGCCGGGATCGGTCCCGGCCCTGGAGGTGTCCATGAGCCGTTCCCGCAGGAGGTGTCCATGAGCCGTTCCCGCACGCTGTCGCTGGCCGTCGCCCTGCTTTTCGCCGTCGCCCTTGCCCCCGCCGCCGCAGCGGGGGAGCACCGGCTCGGCTTCGGGTTGCACTACTGGAAGACGCTCGACGAGATCGAGGGGTCGCTCGGCGACGGCATCGACGACAACGGCCTGTCGCAGCTCGTCAGCTACCAGTACCTCCCCGGACCCTTCCTGAAGCTGGAGGCGACGGTGGAGTACTTCCCGGACGGCTTCGGCGGCGCCACCGAGTCGGCCTATTCGCCGCAGGTCTTCGTCATCGTCGGACGCGGTCTCTACGCCGGGGTCGGGGTCGGGATCACGCGCTCGAGCTCGTTCGAGGACGACTGGTCCGACCCGTTCTACGGCGCGCGCGTAGGCTACGAGCTGCCGCTCCTGCCGCGGCTCGACCTCGACCTGAACGCCAACTACCGCTTCGACTCCTGGAGCGAGCTCGAGGGCTACGACTCGGACGTCCTCACCTTCGGCGCGGTGCTGCGCTTCACGCTCTGAGGCCGGCCGCTTGGCGCGGGCGGCCGGCGCAGCCTATGATCGCCCGGCCGGCCCGGCGCCGGCGTCGACCTACGATTCCACCCCGAGACGGTGAGAGGAGGAGCAGCGATGGCAGTGCGCAGAGCGTCCGCCGCCTGGAACGGCGGCCTGATGGAAGGCAACGGCAAGATGCGGCTCGGCAGCGGTGCGTTCGAGGGACCGTTCTCGTT
>JAHDVN010000194.1 GCA_023384635.1 Thermoanaerobaculia bacterium | reverse complement strand
CGCTGCGGGCGATCGCCGAGAGCGGGGTGGACCTGATCTCGGTGGGGTGGCTCACGCACTCGGCGCCGGCCCTGGACGTGGCCCTCGACTTCGAGCCGGAGGGGGCTCCCGGGGCGGTGTAGAGTCCGGGCGATGAGCGAACCGCTGGTTCAGATCGGCGCCGACGGGAGCGGCGAGGGCACGGGGCGGCGGGAGCGCCGCCCGGAGTGGCTCCGCATCCGCCTGGCGACGCCCGAGCGCTTCCGCGAGGTGCGCGGCCTGGTCGGCCGCCTGCGCCTCAATACCGTCTGCGAGGAGGCCCGCTGCCCCAACATCTTCGAGTGCTGGGGGGAGCACGGCACCGCGACCTTCATGATCCTGGGCGAGATCTGCACCCGGCGCTGCGGCTTCTGCGCCGTGACCTCGGGGCGCCCGAATCCGGGCGTCGACCCGGCCGAGCCGGAGCACGTGGCCGAGGCGGTGGCGGAGATGGGCCTGCGCCACGCCGTCATCACGTCGGTCGACCGCGACGACCTGCCGGACGGCGGGGCGGCGCACTGGGCGGCGGTGATCGAGGCGATCCACCGGCGCAATCCGGGCTGCGCGGTCGAGGTCCTCACCCCCGACTTCCGCGGCGTCGGCGACGCCCTCGACGTCGTGCTCGGCGCGGCGCCCGAGATCTTCTCCCACAACATGGAGACGGTCCCCCGTCTCTACCGCACGGCGCGCCCCGGGAGCCGCTTCGACACGAGCCTGGCGCTGCTCGCCGAGGCGAGCCGCCGCCGCGACGCCGACGCTTTCCAGGGCCGGGTCAAGACCGGTCTCATGCTCGGCCTCGGCGAGCGCCCCGAGGAGGTCGAGGAGACGATGCGCACGGTGCGCGGCGCCGGGGTCGAGGTGCTGACCCTCGGTCAGTACCTGCAGCCGACGCGCGACCACCTGCCGGTCGACCGCTACGTGCACCCCGACGAGTTCGCCCGCTACCGGGAGCTCGCTGCGGCGCTCGGCTTCACCCACTGCCAGGCCGGCCCGCTGGTGCGCTCCAGCTACCACGCCCACGAGCAGGTCGGCGGCAGCCTGCGCGCGGCGCCGGCCGGTGCCGCCGCCCCCAGCGGCTAGAATGGACCGGCGCCCGCGGGTGGACCCGGGCGCCATCCGGGGAGCGGCGAACGGCGTGGACGAACCGGTGCGGGTGCGCCCCTTGGACGAGCTCGACATCACCGCGGTCGCCGACATCGCGGAGCGGAGCGGCGGCCCCCGCGATGCCGGCTTCTGGGAGGACCGGGTGACCTCCTTCCTGCGCCGCGACCCGGAGGGCGCCCTGATCGCCGAGGTGGGCGGTCGTGCCGCCGGCTTCATGCTCGGCGAGGTCCGCCGCGGCGAGTTTGGGATCGCCGAGCCGACCGGCTGGATCGAGTTCCTCGGGGTCGACCCGGAGCTGCGCGGCCGCGCCGTGGGGCGGCTGCTGGCCGAGGCCCTCGAGGCCCACTTCCGAGCCCGCGGCGCCGTCGCGGTGCGCACCCTGGTCGACGAGACGATGCCGGGCGTGGCCGCCTTCTTCGCCTCGCTCGGCTACGCCCCCGCCCCGATGCGCCCGTTCGTCAAGAGCCTCTGAACTGCGACCCTCCCGAGCCCGGAGACGACCCGCGGAGAGCCGAGCGATGAACATGACCGAAGCCCTCCTCCCGAAGAGCTACCACGCCGCAGTCGAGCGCTGGCGCGACTTCTACCTGCCCGACCACGGCTTTCTCGAGGCGAGCTGGGAGAAGCACTTCCCGCGCGAGCCCCGGCCGAAGCTCTGCGCCTGGCGCGAGTGCGGGATGTGCGGCGTCGTCGAGTGCGGGGAACGGAAGGGCGAGGCGAAGTACGAGCGCGTCGCCGAGATGCCCGAGGAGCAGGCCCGTCACCTGTTCGCGATGATCCGCGCCCAGGCCTCGACCGAGTTCGGCTCGATCCAGCAGCACCAGCTCACGCTCTCGAGGGCGCGGGACGAGGAGGAGCAGGTCTGGGTGCTGCGCATGATGGCCGACGAGCTGCGGCACGGCTACCAGATGCTCCACCTGCTGGTGGAGGACGACTGGTCGGCCGCGACCGGCCGCGGCGCCGCCGACCTCGTCGAGGAGATCCTCTCGATCCGCACCGGTGACCACGTGCTCGGGGCGTTCAACGTCGACTTCGACTCGTTCGTCGACAACATCGTCTTCTGCGCCCTCATCGACCGCGTGGGCAAGTACCAGCTCGCGATGCAGCGGGTGTCCGCCTACGCGCCGATGGCCGAGTCGATGCCGCAGATGCTGCGGGAGGAGGCGTTCCATCTGGCGGCCGGGGTGGTACCGATGCGGCGCTGGGTCGAGCGGGCGGCCCGCGGATCGGTCGAGATCGGCCTCGGGATGCTCCAGAAGGTGCTCGCCAAGTGGGTGCCACGGGGCCTCGAGATGTTCGGCGACGAGCGGGGCGGCGGCAGCAACGTGCGCTGGGGGTTCAAGCCGACGAGGAACGCCGAGGCGCAGGAGGCTTACTACCAGGAGCTCGGCAGGGTGGTGCGGGATCTCAACCTGCGCTATCTGCGCGCCCGGCTCCCCGGCCTCGCGCTCGCCGAGGCGGAGGCCCTGCTCGCCCGCCTCGAAGCGGAGCGCGGGAGCGAGCGGGGGATCCGCTTCGAGGAGCTCCTGCGGCTGCCGCACCGCGAGTTCTTCCGCCGCCGGGGAGTGCCGGCGTTCCGCATGGTGGGGCTCGACGGCGAGCTCTTCACCGACCGGGAGGAGTACGTCCGCCATCTCGCCCGGGTGCTGCCGGAGTCGTACCTGGCGGGCCGGGATTTCCACGATTATCTGCAGCAGCTCGACCGCGTCGTGCGCGGCGAGCTCGAGCCCGGGAAGGCGGCGGCCCAGAGCCCCTCGCTCCGGCGCGTCGGCGGGGTCTGCCCCTGCTCGCGCGCGGTGCGCTGGGTGGTGGACGAGGCAGCCCCCTCCGCCGGGACGACAGCGGTCTGATCGCGGCGCGGGGGGCGCCGCCACCCGGGAGGAGTCGATGTCCCTGTTCCAGCAGTTGATCGTCCGCACCCTGCCGCTCGTCCCCAAGTTCATCGTCGGCCGCGTGGCCTCCCGCTACGTCGCCGGGGAGACTCTCGAGGACGCGCTGCGTCTCATCGCCAGGCTCAACGCCGAGGGGGCCGTGGCGACGATGGACCTGCTCGGCGAGGAGGTCCTCGACCCGGCCAAGGCCGAGGCGAACGTCCGCGAGTACCAGCGGATGCTCCAGGAGATCGCGGCCCGCAAGGTGGAGGCGAACATCTCGGTCAAGCCGACCTCGATCGGGCTCAAGATCGACCAGGAGACGCTGGTCCGGAACCTCGACGAGATCGCCGCCACCGCCGGCCAGCTCGGCAACTTCGTGCGCGTCGACATGGAGGACCACACCACCATCGACGCCACCCTCGCCGCCTACCACGCGCTGCAGCCGAAGCACGGCAACCTCGGCGTGGTCTTCCAGGCCTACATGCGCAGGACGCTCGCCGACATCGCGGCGCTGCCGGCCGAGAAGGCGAACATCCGGCTCTGCAAGGGGATCTACATCGAGCCGCGGGCGGTGGCCTGGAAGGGCTACGAGACGGTGCGGCTCGCCTTCGTCGACGCGCTGGAGAAGGCGCTCCGGCAGGGCGTCTACGTGGGCATCGCGACCCACGACGAGCACCTCTGCTGCGCCGCGACCGGCCTGCTCGACCGGCTCGGCACCCCGCGCGACCGCTACGAGTTCCAGATGCTGCTCGGGGTCGACCCCAAGCTGCGGCGGATCCTCCTCGACGCCGGCCACCGCCTGCGGGTCTACGTCCCCTACGGCCGGGACTGGTACCCGTACTCGATGCGGCGGCTGCGCGAGAACCCCGAGGTGGCGATCCACGTCATGCGCGCCTTCCTCGGCATCGGGGGGCGCTGAGGTCTCCGCAGAAGCGGTCCGCGCTCGCACGCGGCGCCGGCCTGCGGACCGGCGCCGCGCCGTGCCGTCTCGCGAGCGCCCCGCCGCTCGTCCGGGTTCTCGGTCCGGGGTGCCCGCTTCCCGCCGTCCGTCTGAGTAGAATGCGCCGGTGCCGAAGCGACTCGCGACGTTCTTCTCCTGCTCGAACTGCCCCGCCTTCTGCTGCACCTACGACCAGATCGAGACGACCGAGGCCGACATCCGGCGCCTCGCCCGTCACTTCGGCCTCACCGAGCAGGTGGCCCGCCGGCGCTTCACGAAGCCGGTGGAGGGGGGGGCGCTGCGGGTCCTGCGCCACCGGCGCGACGAGGTCTTCGGCAGCGCCTGCCGCTTCCTCGACCCCGAGCGGCGCCAGTGCACGATCTACGACGCGCGGCCGCGCATCTGCCGCAGCTACCCGGGCACGCCGCGCTGCGGCTTCTACGACTTCCTGATGTCGGAGCGCCGCTCGCAGGACGATCCGGAGCACGTGCCCTCCTTCCGCCGGGGCTGATCGGACGATTCCGGTGCTCGCCGAGCTCCATCTGCGCAACCTCGCCGTGCTCGCCGGGGCGAGCGTCGAGCTCGGCGCCGGCCTGAACGTGCTGACCGGTGAGACCGGCGCCGGCAAGTCGATCGTCGTGGACGGCCTGGCGCTGCTCGCCGGAGCGCGGGCGAGCGCCGACCTCGTGCGCTCGGGCTCCGAGCAGCTGCTCGTCAGCGGGGTCTTCCGCACCGGCGATCCGGAGGCCGCGGCGCTCCTCGCGGGCGCCGGGATCGAGCCGGAGGGCGGAGAGCTCGTGGTCCGCCGCGAGATCGGCCGCGAGGGGCGCAACCGCGTCTTCCTGAACGACCAGCCGGCGACGCTGCGGCTGCTCGCCGAGCTGGCGCCGCGCCTGCTGCGCCTCCACGGCCAGCGCGAGGAGCTGGGGATCGCTGCGCCCGACCTGCAGCGCGCCTGGCTGGACCGCAGCGGCGGGCGGCAGGCCGGGGAACTGCTCACCCGAACGGGATCGGCCCATCGCCGCTGGAGTGCGCTCGCCGAGCGCCTCGAGCTGGTGCGCGGCGATCAGCGGGTGCGCGCCGAGCGGCTCGATCTGCTCCGCTTCCAGCTCGGGGAGCTCGAGCGCGTGGCTCCCCGGGAGGGGGAGGAGGAGGAGCTGCGGCAGGAGCGCGAGCGGCTGCGCCACCGCGAGGCGATCGCGGGCTCGCTGGCGGCGGGCCTCGAGCTCCTAGCCGACGGCGAGGAGGCGGCCAGCGACCGGCTCGGGGCGGCGCGCGAGGCGCTGCGCGAGGCGGCCCGTTTCGTCCCCGCCGCCGAGGCGGCCGAGCGGGTCCTGGACGAGACCATCGCGCTCCTCTCCGAGACGGTGCGCGAGTTGCGGGGCGCGCTGCCCGCCGACGACGAACCGGGGCGGCTCGATCGGATCGAGGAGCGCCTCGCGGAGCTCGAGCGGCTGGCGCGGCGCCACGCCGTTCCCGCCGGCGAGCTGCCGGCGCTCCGGGAGCGGCTCGCCGCCGAGCTCGCGCAGCTGGCCGAGGACGAGGGGAACCGAGAGGGGCTGGAGGCGGAGTGCGCGGCGGCCCTGGCCGACTTCGCGGCTGCGGCCTCCGAGCTCAGCCGCGCGCGCGCCGGCTGGGGCCTCGCGCTGGCGCGCTCCCTCGCCCGCGAGCTCGCCGACCTCGCGCTGCCGCGGGCCCGTTTCGCGGTGCGGCTCGAGCGGCGCAGCGCCGCGGCGAGCCCGCTCGAGGTGGAGGGGCGGCGGGTCGAGTTCGGACCGCACGGCTTCGACAGCGTGGTCTTCGAGTTCGCCCCGAACCCCGGCGAGGAGCCGCGGCCGCTGGCGCGGATCGCCTCGGGCGGCGAGCTCTCGCGCGTCTACCTCGCGCTCCAGCTCGCAGCGCTGGGCGACGAGGAGGCGGGCGGGCCGACGCTGGTCTTCGACGAGGTCGACGCCGGGGTCGGTGGCGCGGAGGCGGCCGCGGTGGGGCGCAAGCTCCAGCGCCTCGCGACCCGCGGGCAGATCCTGGCGGTGACCCATCTGCCGCAGGTGGCCTGCCACGCCGACCGGCACTTCAAGGTGGACAAGCGGGTCGAGCGGGGCCGGACCTTCGCCGAGGTCCGCCTGCTCGACGAGAGAGAGAGAATCGAGGAGCTCGCGCGCATGCTCGGCGGGGCGAGGGTGACGGCGAGCAGCCGCGCCCACGCGGCGGAGATGCTGGCCGGGGCGCGCCGGAGGGAGAGATGAGCGTACGGATCTGGAGAGCCGGGGAACCCCTCGGAGAGCTGGCCGCGGCGGTCGAGCGCGGGGTCGTGGTGGCCATTCCCACCGAATCGAGCTACGGCCTGGCGGTCGATCCCCGCGACGGCGAGGCGGTCGGCCGCCTCCTCGCCTTCAAGCGTCGCGCCGGCAGGCTGCCGTTCCCGCTGGTCATCGGCGACCGCGCCCAGCTCGCCGCGCTGCCGGTCGACCCCGAGGCGGCGATCGTGCGGCGGTTCGGCCATCTCTGGCCGGCCCCGCTCTCGCTCGTGGTGCCCCTGCGCAGCCCGCTGCCGGCGGCGCTCGGGGAGAGCACGACGGCGGTCCGGGTCCCCGACCACGAGCAGCTGCGCGAGCTGCTGCTGGCGCTCGGCCGGCCGCTCACGGCGACCAGTGCCAACCTCTCGGGCGAGCCCCCGGCGCTCGACGTGGAGAGCGCAGCGCGCCTCCTCGAAAGTCTGGACGAGGCCTTGGTGGTCGACGGCGGGGCGCTTCCGGGCGGCGCCCCGT
>JAHDVN010000193.1 GCA_023384635.1 Thermoanaerobaculia bacterium | reverse complement strand
CGGGCTTCCGGCGGGCGCCACGAGCTGGAGCCGCGGCGCGTGGGCCGCCTCCGCCTGCCAGAGCGCCAGCTCCTCGCGCCCCTCTCCCGTCGCCTCGACCAGGAGCTCGAAGAGCTCGAGCCCCTGGCGGAAGAACGGGTTCGCGGCGGCGCGCCGGCGCGCGCTCTCGCGCCGCGGCACCACACAGAGATCGGCGAAGGAGAGCAGCGTCTCGCGCAGCTCGTGCCCCTTCGCCTTCGGCAGCGAGAAGCGCTCCAGGAACCCTTCGGAGACCGTGCCCACCATCGCCGCGAGCTCGCTGCGCGGCAGGGTCCGGTGCGCCACCGCCTCGACGTCGTAGCGGCGGAGCAGGAAGCTCGGCAGCAGCAGCACGGCGAGGAGGACGGTGTCCTTGAAGACGCGGCCGGAGGAAACCAGGCGGTCCACGACCGGCAGCAGCCGCCCGAAGTCGCCGAGGCCCCGCTGGCCGGCGGCCAGCATCGCGTACGCCTCCGGCAGCTGCACCTCCAGCAGCCCGAGGTCGAGGGCCCACTGCAGCGCCGCCCCGGCGCGCCCGCACTGGAGCAGCTGCACCAGCTCCTCGGCCAGGCGCGCGGGGGCCGACCGCGAGATCTCGGTCCGCTGCCGGTGCAGCGCCTCCTGGGTCTCGCGCTCGATGCCGAAGCCGAGCCGTCCGGCCAGCTCGCAGGCGCGCATCATGCGCACCGGGTCCTCGCGGAAGCGCACGTCCGGGTCGCCGATGGCGCGGATCGAGCGCGCCTCGAGGTCCTCCAGCCCGCCGGTGAAGTCGAGCACGGAGAAGTCGGCGATGTCGTAGAAGAGGGCGTTGACCGTGAAGTCGCGGCGGAAGGCGTCCTGCCGCGGAGTGCCGAAGGCGTTGTCGCTCGTGATGAGGAGGTCGTCCGGCCCCCCTGCCTGCTCTCCCGGCTCCGGCTCGCGGCGGAACGTAGAGACCTCGATCACGCCCTCCTTGAACAGCACGTGCGCCAGGCGGAAGCGCCGGCCGATGATCCGCGCGTTGCGGAAGAGCCGGCGGATCTCGTTGGGCCGGGCGTCGGTGGCGACGTCGAAGTCCTTCGGCCGGCGCCCGAGCATGAGGTCGCGCACGCTGCCCCCGACGAGCAGGGCGCGAAAGCCCGCCTCGTGCAGGCGGTAGAGGACCTTGAGCGCGTTGCGATCGACGAGGCTGCGGGAGATCGGATGCTGCGGTCGTGGAAGGACTCTCGGCTCGATGACATCCACAGCTTCCACGACGACCGATTATAGCCCCTCGGACGCCAAACCCAGGTCTTCGTAGATCGCCGCGCAGAGGCGGCGGAATCGAAGTCGGTGCGCCTCCTCGCCGGGGGTGCCGTTCACCGCCAGCGCCACGACGAGCCGGTGCTCTGGGTCGCAGAACGCGGTGGTCGAACGGTAGCCGCTGTGGCCGAAGGTGCGCGGCGAAGCGTGCGGCCCGTAGCCGTAGGGGGCGCCGGGGTCCCGGTACCACCCGGAGTTCAGGATCACGCCCAGACCCCAGTCGAGCCGGGCGCGGAAGGTGTGGTCGAGGAGGCCCACCCGATGCCGGGCGATCATCGCCTCGACGGTCTGGGGCGCGAGGATCCGCGCCCCGTCGAGCTCGCCGCCCCGCCGCAGCATCTCGTAGAAGCGCGCGAGCTCCCGCAGCGGTCCCCAGCCGTTGCCTCCGGGGGAGGGGTTCGTCACCTGCCGCCGCTGGTGCCAGGGGTGGAGCACCGCGGGCGAGGCCTCGGTGTTCCAGACCGGGACGAGGCGGGCGGCGACGGCGTCGTACTCCTCTTCCGGCATCCCGATCCAGCAGCCGTGCATCCCGAGCGGCGCGAAGAGATCCCGGCGGACGACGTCGGAGAAGTCGCGTCCCTCGAGGCGACGAACCAGCTCTCCCAGCACGAACCAGCTGGAGGCGAGGTGGTAGCCCGCCTTCCTCCCGGGCGTCCAGCCGGGCTCGAGCTTCCGGGCCGCGATGCGGGCGAAGATCTCTCCCCGGGAGGCTGCTGGCCAGCCGACGTCGAGCATCCGCAGGCCGCCGGTGTGGGTGAGGAGGTGGCGCACCGTGACGATCTCTTTCCCACCGGCCGCGAACTCCGGCAGATGCTGGGCCACCGGGTCGTCGAGCCGGAGCAGCCCCCGCTCCCAGAGCCGGACGACGAGCACCGCCGTGACCGGCTTCGTCGCCGAGAGCCAGAGCATGGGGTCGTCGCGCCGGAGCGGGCGGCCGGGAGCGGCCTCGCCCAGCGCGAGGTCGACGACCGGCAGACCGTCGCGGAGGACCGCGAGCTGCCCCCCGAGGTGCAGCCCGTCGCGCCGTCCCTCCTCGAGCAGCGCGAGGGTGCGCTCCATCGCCGGCGTCTGCGTCATCGGCCGGAGTCTAGCCCGCTCCCCTCTCGCGGTCGCGCTATTCTCGAACCTGCCATGTGCGGCCGCTACACCCTCTCCGCCCCCGGCGACGTCGTCGCCGAGAGCTTCGGCCTGCCGGAGGTGCCGGTGCTCGCGCCCCGCTTCAACATCGCGCCGTCGCAGCAGGTTCCGGTCGTGCGGGTGGCGCCCGGCGGGCCGGGGCGCGAGCTCGCCCTGGTGCGTTGGGGACTCGTCCCCTCGTGGGCGCGCGAGGCGGCGATCGGCAACCGGCTGATCAACGCCCGGGCCGAGACGGTGGCCGAGAAGCCCGCCTTCCGCGACTCCTTCCGGCGCCGCCGCTGCCTGGTGGTCGCCGACGGCTTCTACGAGTGGCGCCCCGAGGGGCGGCGCAAGCAGCCCTGGCACTTCCGGCGGTCCGACGGCGCGCCGTTCGGGCTCGCCGGGCTCTGGGCTCGCTGGCCCGACCCCGCCGGCGGCGACCTCGAGTCCTGCGCCATCGTCACCACGGACGCCAACGACGCGGTCCGCCCGGTCCACGCCCGGATGCCGGTGCTCCTGGACCGCGCCGGCGCCGAGCTCTGGCTCGCCGACGGCGCCGACCCCGGCCGGATCGCCAGCCTCCTCGCTCCCGCTCCCCCCGGAGTCCTCGTCGGGTATCCCGTCTCGCCGGCGGTCAACGACCCGCGGCACGACACTTCCGACTGCATCCTCCCGCTCGCCGGCCGCTAGCCGGGCACCTCCGCTCCGGAAACACGAAAAAGGGGCGGGCCACCAGGGCCCGCCCCCGTGTCCGCTCGCGCGGTCGCCGGTTCTAGAAGCTGTACCGCAGCCCGAAGGTCGCGAGCAGCGGGTTGGGGTCGACCTCGATCGGCTCGAAGGTGCGGAGCAGGTCCGGCTCGTAGTGGATGTAGCGCAGACCGGCGTGGAACCCCCACGGATGCATGACGCCGAAGGGAATCTCCAGGCCGAGCTGGGCCCCGAGGCCGAACTCGTCGGTGGGCCGGCGGCTCGGCGTGCTGCCGGGCACCGTGAACTCCGACTCGTCCATCGTCGTCCAGGCGAGGAACGGCCCGAAGTAGAGGTTCAGGCGGTCCCGGCGGAAGAAGTGGAAGTTCGGCCCGACCGAGAGCGTGAGCGCCGTGATCGTGTCGTCCGAAGAGGCCAGCTGGTTGTCGAGACCGTAGCGATAGCCGGTGTCGATCTTGCCCCAGTTGATGGCGCCCTCGAACCCGAAGAGCTCGTTGATGTGGTACTCCGTCGCGAGACCGAGCCCCCAGCCGTTCTCGAACCGGAAGTGCTCGCGCTCCGAGGCGCCGTTGGCGCGGCGCTGCTGCGCGAAGTGCCAGTCGCTCTCCGGATCCCAGTGCGAGAGGAAGCCGCGCACCGTCCAGAGCGGATGGACGCGGACCTGCACGCTGTCGGTGGCCGCGGCCCCGACCGCGTTCTTCGCCGTGCCCTCGAAGTCGTAGATGCCCATGCGCGGCATGACGACCTCGCCCGTCTCCTCGGTGAACCGGGCATCGAGCTTCGGTCCCTTGGCGGTGACCACCAGCGGGTCGACGATCCCGCACTCGCCCTCGCGGTCCCAGTAGCCCTTCGCCTCGTAGCGGGCGGTGTCGCCCCGCCGGATGTAGTCGGGACCGACGGTGACGTCGATGGCCGGCGCCGGCGGCTCGATGCGAGCCAGCTGAGCGGTCGCGGTACAGGGGTTCCCCTCGATCGTCTCCATCCGGTGGCTCTCACCGGCGAAGGCGAGGTTGCCGCACGCCTTCGGGATCACGAAGTCGTAGCGGCGCACCCGCCGCTCGACCCGTGGGGCGGGCGCCGCGACCACGAACTCGTAGTCGGCGCAGTAGCGCTTGACCCACGGGCCCTGCCACTCCGAGGCGCCGGCCGGCACCACGACCTGCTCGCCGTCCGGTCCCTTCATCGTGACCGTCGCCCCGGCCGAGCTCCCGGCCGAGCTCGCGCGGACCGTCTTCGCCTCCGGATCCCCGGTCACCTCGAGGGCGCAGACCGCGTCCGGGTTCTCCGGCGCCTCCTTCACCTCGACCGCCACCACGAAGGCGGGGTAGGCGCGCTTGCCGGCGTAGCAGGCGGGGGTGATCAGCTTCGCGGGCCCTCGCCGGTTGGGCCGGTAGACCATCCAGTTGAGCGCCTCGCCCCGCTCGAGCGTGCGCTCCTCGACCTGGCCGGCGGCGACCGCCTCGGCCAGCGCGCCCGCGATCTCGCCGAGGCCGTTCGCCTCCAGGATGCCGCGGATCTCGTCGCCCTGCGCGACGAACAGCGCCTGCAGCCCGGCCACGTCCTGGACCGGCACCTTGAGCGCGAACGGCCGCTGCCCCAGGTTGTGAATCTGGTTCTTCGGCTTGTACTCGGCACAGACCGGCGCGTCTGCGGCAAAGCCGGCCACCGCCGTCGCGAGCGCCAGCACGCAGACGCATGCCAGGAACGCTCCGAACCTCCCCTTCCCGCGCACTGAACCCATCTCTCCTCCCCTGCAGTCCTCGTCACCGCCGGGCGACTGGGATCCCGGCTTCTGGACCGCGCTGATCCGAGGAGAAATTCTACTTCATCCCGAGGGCCGTCGCGGGGGCCCCGACGCCGGTTCCGGAGTCGCTCGCGCCGGCGGTCAGGGCCCGGGCCGCGCCGACTCCCGCCACGTGGCCGCTCGCCCAGGCCCACTGGAAATTGAAGCCGCCGAGGCGCCCGTCGACGTCGCAGATCTCCCCGCAGAGATGGAGGCCGGCGGCGCGGCGCGAGGCCATCGTGCGCAGGTCGATCTCCCCGAGCGGCACGCCGCCGGCCGTGACCTCGGCGGCCGCGAACCCCCGATCCCCCACGATCGGCAGCGTCAGACCACTCAGGCAGCGCACGAGGGCGCGGCGGTCCTCGCGCCGCAGCCGGTGCCCGGGAGTCCCCGGCTCCACCCCGGCGAGCTGGCAGATCGCCTCGGCCAGGCGGGGCGGCAGGCTCTCGGCGAGCAGGGACCGGACCGGCCGCGGGCCGAGCGCGGCCAGCGCCCCCTCCCACTCCTCCGCACGGCGGCCCGGCTGGAAGGAGACGGCGAGGTGGGCTCCCGGATCCTCCCGGCGGACGGCGAGCAGGTGCCGGCTGACGTCGAGCACCGCCGGCCCGGAGATCCCGAAGTGGGTGCAGAGCATCGGCCCGGCGACCTCGGCGAGGCGCCGGCCGGAGGCCGTCCGGACCGCCAAGGCGACCGGCACCGAGAGGCCGGAGAGCGACCGGAACGGGTGATCCGCGGCGAGGACGAGGGGCACCAGCGCCGGAAAGGTCGCAGTGACCCGGTGGCCGAGGGCGGCGGCGAGGGGGTAGCCGCTCCCGTCCGAGCCGCTCTTCGGCAGGCTCCGGCCGCCGGTCGCGAGGACCACCCGGGCCGCGGCGAGCGCCCCCCACCGCCCGGACACCACGAGGCCCGCGCCGCCGGGAGCCAGCGCCGTCACCCGGCGGGCGCTCCGGAGCTCCACCCCTCGCCGCGCGGCCTCGCCGAGCAGGGCGTCGAGGACGGTGCGCGCCCGGCCGCTCGCCGGGAAGAGCTTTCCCCCCTCCTCGCGCCGCACCGCGACGCCGAGGCCGGCGAAGAAGGCGAGCGCGGCCTCGACGTCGAACTGCCGGAGCACCTTGTCGACTGCGGGGGGCGAGGCGCCGTGGAAGTCCCGGCCGGAGACCGTCTCGTTCGTCAGATTGCAGCGGCCGCCGCCGGAGACGAGGATCTTGGCGCCGGGCCGGGCCGCCCCGTCGAGCGCCACCACCCGGGCGCCCGGCGCCGTGCGGGCGGCCCAGATCGCCGCCGCGAGGCCGGCCGCCCCGGCCCCCACCACGGCCACGTCGCAGCGCTCCACGGCGCGCTCCGGCCGCTCCGCGGCGCGCTCAGCCGCCGCGGGCGATGCGGGCGAGGGCATCCGCGTCCGCGATGAGGAAGCCGCCGCCCCGCTCGGTGCGCACGATCCCCCGCTTCGCCCAGCGGCCGAGGATGCGGATCGCGGTCTCCGCCGTCGTGCCGACGAAGTCGGCGAGCTCCTGCCGGGTGAGGCGCAACGGGATGAGGCGGCCGCCGGGCACGCTCCGGCCGACCTCGTCGGAGAGCTTCCCGAGGAGGCGGGCGAGGCGGGCGTCGACGTGCCCGCCTGCGAGGTCGGCGAGCCGGCTCGTGAGCTGGATCAGGCGCATCGTCATGCCGGCGAGCAGGCCCCGCGCGATCGACGGATGCTCCTCGAGCAGCGCGAGAAAGGCGTCGCGCGGCAGGACGAGACAGGTCGCCGCTTCGGTCGCCACCGCGGTGGCGGGGAAGGGATGCCCCTCGTAGGCGGCGATCGCCCCGAGCGGATCGCCCGGGCCGA
>JAHDVN010000192.1 GCA_023384635.1 Thermoanaerobaculia bacterium | reverse complement strand
AACGCGCCGCCGCACGCGCCTGCGGTGCTCGCGAGCTGCGCTCCTCGGCCCGGCGGCGGCGCGGGCGAGCGCCGCGCCAGGCCGTTCTTCATCGGAGGCGTCGGCTACGCCGACGCGGTGCTGAAGGCGCTGTCACTGCGGGCGCGGGCATCGGGGTGCGGTCCTCTGCGCCCCTCTCTTCGCTCGGGTGCTCGAGCACCGCACCCCGTGCGCCCTCGTGCCAGCGCGGCCGACGGCCCCCGAAAGGCGGCTAACGAAAGAAGCCGCGCAGCCCTTCTCGCCGAATTCCTTCTGCACGCAAGGCCTCCGAGGCAGACGACGTCTGCCACCGGGGCCGTCGAGGCTTACGTTTTTTGCCGCTTTCTCGTCGATGTCGTGCTCGTCGCGCTGCTCCTCACCGAGGAGATGCCGCTGCATCTCCTCGTAGCGGAGACGGGGTCGAAGGGGCGGGCCTCGTCAAGGGCGAGCGCAGCTCGCCGCGAAGCGGCCGCCAGGCCCTTGACGAGGTCCGTCCCGAAGGCCACCCCGGAGCCCCGTGCGCCCCGGTCCTCGGCCGTCCAGGACCGGCTCTTCGAGCCTCGCGCTTCGCGCGTCCTTGACCGCCTGCGGGCCGGAGCGCGGCGTCCCTGATATCGCGGAGCCCATTCGGTCTCCGCGTCGACGAGTCGCCGCGGGACGACGCCGAAGCTCGAGCTGCTTTCCTTCTTTAGCCGCTTCCCTCGTCGGTCTCCTCGTCGTGAGCCTCGTCGGTCCCCGGCGTGGCGCGAGGCGTGCCGCGGTCGCACGCCACGTGACACGCCATGAGCTGCCGCGGCGGCTTTGCCGCCGCGTGGACCAGCCTGGCGACCGGCTCGCGAGCGGCGACGGTCCCGAACGCGACGACGACGAGGAACGCCGAAAAGTGGACCACAGCCGAAGCGGCGAACCGGGTGCCAGGCGATGGCTGCCGCGCAGGGCCGGAGGACGCGGCCCCTTGAGGGCCGTGCCGCAGGCCCGGAGCCGCCTTGCGACGCCCCCGGCGCGGCACCAACGCCTGTTGTGCCGCGGGGCCGCGGAGCGGCCCTGGAGGCCGGAGGGGCGCCCCCTCGGCGCGGGAGCGCCGAGGGACAAGAGCGGGTACGCGTCGGGCTAAGCCGGGCTTAGCCCGCGAGCGGCCCGTGTGCGGCGCGGCACGGAGGCCGCCCTCGGCCGCAGTGACGCGACGCGCAGGGGCTTCACGCGGCGTGACGGCGAGGGGCGTACGGGGCCCCCGCCGGCGCGACGCGTGAGGAGCGGCAGCGCCACCGGCTTCCCGCCCGGAGCCGAAGGCGGCGGGGTCTCGAGCCCTTTCCGGGCGGGTCCTCCGGTGCTGTCGGTGCGTCGATGCTGAAGGGGAAGGTGGGCCGACTGAATCGCGTCAGGACGCGCGCTTGCGGAGCCGAGATTCGACGTCGCTTCGGGCGAGCACGCTGTCAATGAGCAGCAGGACGGCTTCACGGTCGCGCTTGGAGAGCTTCTGGACGTCCCGGAATCGCTCGAGAAGCGGAACGTCCGAGATCGGCAGCTCGTGGCGGATCTCGCCGTCAGTCTCGCCGGTCAGAAGAAAGTCGACGCTCACATGCAGGACCTGGGCGATCGAGACGAGCGTCTCGGCGTTGGGAAGGAACTGCCCGCGCTCGTATCGCGTCACCTGCGTGGGCTCCATCTTGATCCGGTCCCCGAGCTCGCGCTGTGTGAGGCCCCGAGCCTCGCGCGTCTTCCGAAGGCGGGTCGCGAATCCCATAGCCAGCATGGTAGGTCTCTTCCTACGCCCCTCTGCCATGGCCGGAATGTAGGGCCGCTTTCGTGAGTCGCCCCCTGGTCCGGCCGCAGCTTGACTCTACGGAAAATAATACAGTAATGTCAACTGTATGAAGTGTCAGGCACCGATTCTTCTTGACAGCCCTTCGGCCGGGGGCGGGTTTTCGAAGAGGTGATCGATGGCGCGCATCCCTGAGGAACTGCTCCGGCGCATCCGTGAGGAGGTCCCTCTCGAGCGACTCGCGGAAGCCCGGGGCGTCGAGCTGAAGCGGCACGGCGCCGACCTGATCGGCCGGTGCCCGTTTCACGATGATCGTGAACCCTCTCTTGTCGTCACGCCGGCCAAGAACCTCTGGCACTGCCTGGGCGAGTGCCAGACGGGCGGCTCGCCGATCGACTGGGTGATGAGGGCCGAAGGGGTGAGCTTCCGCCACGCCGTCGAGATCCTGCGGGCCGAGCACTTCCCGACGACACCCTCCCTCGACGGTCCGCCACAGCGCTCGAGCGTCCCGAAGCTCGCGCCTCCGGTCGACCTCGACGCCGACGACCGCGAGCTCCTCGGCCAGGTCATCGGCTACTACCACCAGACACTGAAGGAGAGCCCCGAGGCCCTCGCGTATCTCGAGAAGCGGGGTCTGACACACCCGGAGCTCGTCGACCGCTTCCGGCTCGGCTACGCCAACCGCACACTCGGCTACCGCCTCCCCGCCATGAATCGCAAGGCCGGTCAGGAGATCCGGACGAGGCTCCAGAAGCTCGGCGTCCTCCGGGACAGCGGCCACGAGCACCTCAACGGGTCGTTAGTCATCGGCATCTTCGGCGAAGCCGGCGAGGTCCTCGGCGCCTACGGCCGGAAGATCACGCCGACGCACCAGCTGCGCGCCGGCACGCCGCTGCACCTCTACCTCCCCGGCCCTCACCGCGGCGTCTTCAACGTCGAAGCGCTCGTCTCCTCGAAGGAAGTGATCCTCTGCGAGTCGCTCATCGACGCGCTGACCTTCTGGTGTGCGGGTTTCCGCAACGTGACGGCCTCCTACGGTGTCGAGGGCTTCACGCACGACCACATCGCGGCCTTCAAGGCGTACGGCACCGAGCACGTCCTCATCGCCTACGACCGCGACGAGGCCGGCGACAGGGCCGCGGAGAGCCTCGCGAAGAAGCTGACGGCAGAAGGCATCGGCTGCTCGCGCGTCCAGTTTCCGAAGGGGATGGACGCCAACGAGTACGCCCTCAAGGTCCAGCCGGCGGGGAAGGCCCTCGGGCTGCTCCTCCGGACGGCGGCGTGGGTGGGGAACGGAGCCAGGCCCGCGAGCGCCGCTGTCGCGGCGCCCGCGCCGGCCGAAGCGACTGCGCCGCCTCCGGCCGCGCCCGTCACCTCATCACCCGCGCCCGTCCCTCCCGCTCCACCCGTCCCCGCCGTACGCACGTCCGAGCAGCCGGCCCCTTTAGCAGCTAAAGAAGAGAAGCCTCACGACGAGGCCGGGGCGACGACCCCGGACCTCGACGAGGTCCTCGTCCCTCTCGGCGATCGCCGCTACCGCCTGCGGGGCCTGAGGAAGAATCTCGCCTGGGGCGTCCTGAAGCTCAACGTCCTCGTCACCCGCGAGGGCCCCGAGGCCGAGGCCCTCTTCGCGCCCCCGTCGCCGCTCTCCGGCTTCTTCGTCGACACCCTCGACCTCTACTCGGCCCGCCAGCGTGCCGCCTTCGAGAAGCAGGCCGCGCACGAGCTGGGCCTCACCGAGGAGACGATCAAGCGCGACCTCGGCCAGCTCCTGCGGAAGGCCGAGGACCTCCAGCAGGAGAGCATCCGGAAGACGCTCGAGCCGAAGGTGGCGGCCCCGGCGATGACCGAGGAAGAGAGTCGCGAGGCCCTCGACTTCCTGAAGGACCCTCGGCTTCTGGCACACATCCTCGAAGATTTCGAGACGCTCGGCCTCGTCGGCGAAGAGACGAACAAGCTCACGGCGTACCTGGCCGCCGTCTCGCGCAAGCTCGACAAGCCGCTCGCCGTCATCGTCCAGTCCAGCTCGGCCGCCGGCAAGTCGGCCCTCATGGAGGCCGTCCTCGGCTTCGTCCCGGAGGAGGAGCGGGAGAAGTACTCGGCCCTGACGGGCCAGTCGCTCTTCTACTTCGGCGAGGGGAAGAGCCTGCGGCACAAGATCCTCGCCATCGCCGAGGAGGAAGGGGCGGAGAAGGCGGGCTACGCGCTCAAGCTCCTTCAGTCCGAAGGCGAGCTCTCGATCGCCTCCACCGGCAAGGACCCGCAGACGGGGCGGCTCGTCACCCAGGAGTACCGCGTCGAAGGGCCGGTGATGATCTTCCTGACGACGACGGCCATCGAGATCGACGAGGAGCTCCTCAACCGCTGCCTCGTCCTGACGGTGGACGAGAGCCGCGAGCAGACGCGGCGCATCCACGAGCTGCAGCGGCGGGCCTCGACACTCGACGGCATCCTCGACTCACGAAGGAAGCCGAAGGCGCTAAAGGTGCACCGCAACGCCCAGCGGCTCCTGCGCCCCCTCCTCGTCCACAACCCCTACGCCTCGCGCCTCACCTTCCTCGACGAGAAGACGCGGATGCGGAGGGACCACGTCAAGTACTTGAAGCTCATCGAGGCCATCGCCCTTCTCTTCCAGTACCAGCGCGAGGTGAAGTCGCTGACGGTCGACGGCGAGGTCGTCGAGTACGTCGAAGCGACGCGCGCCGACGTCGCGCTCGCCAACCGTCTCGCCTCCGAGGTCCTCGGCCGGAGCCTCGACGAGCTGCCGCCGCAGACGCGGCGGCTCCTCGTCCACCTCGACGAGATGGTCACCTCCCTGTGCGAGAAGCACGGCGCCGTGCGAGAGGACCTGCGCTTCTCGCGCCGGGACGTGAGGATCGCAACCGGCTGGGGCGACACGCAGCTTCGGATCCACCTCGACCGGCTCGCGGCGCTCGAGTACGTCCTCGTCCACCGTGGCGGCCGAGGTCAGAGCTTCGTCTACGAACTCCTCTGGCGCGGCGAAGGGAAGGACGGCCGACCCTTCCTGCTGGGCCTCCTCGACGCCGCCGCCCTCGCCGATCCCATCGATGAGGAAGCGTCTGCCGCGACTACGACGGAAACCTCGCGGGGGGAAGAGGGCCACCTCGCGGGGGGATCGCGGCCCCATCGCGGGGCCTTCGCGGGGGGGGCGCGGGGTGAGGAAGACGAGCCGAAACCCGCTCCGCATGCGCACTTGAACGGCTTCTCGCACGAAGAGGCCGAGACTCCGCTCCTCGGAGCCACGCTCGGAATCCCGTCGTACCCGCCTCCCGCGCCGAAGCTCGTCCTCCGCCGCGCAGCGGGCCGGCTGTAGGAGCAAGCCGTGGCGAGCCCGGCCCGACGGCGCGCGGCGGCTCGAAGGAAGCGGGTCTTCGCCTTCCGCGACACGACCGACCCGCGGGGCTTCGTCGTCCTCCTGAAGGCGCATCTCGAGCACATGAAAGTCAGGGGCTACTCGCCGAGGACGGTCCTCTCGGCCGAGTGGTCCGTCTCGGACTTCGCAGTCTGGTGCCAGGAGCGCGACGTGATGACGCCGCGCGAGGTCACGAAGCCGATGCTCGAGCGCTACCAGAGGACCCTCTTCTACGCCGAGAAGTCCGACGGCAGCCCACTGACGCTCTCGACGCAGCACCACCGCCTCAGCTTCATCAAGCAGTACTTCAAGTGGCTCGCGAAGGAAAACCACCTTCTCTCGAACCCCGCCTCCGAGCTCGAGCTGCCGAAGGTGGAGAAGCGTCTCCCGAAGCACGTCCTGACGGCGACCGAGGCCGAAGCGATCCTGGCCCAGCCGGACATCCGAAAGCCGCAGGGCCTCCGTGATCGGGCGATTCTCGAGACCTTCTACTCGACGGGGATTCGGCGGACGGAGCTGTCGGGACTGAAGGTCCACGACGTCGACACGGAGCGCGGGACCATCACGGTACGGCAGGGGAAGGGGCGGAGAGACCGGGTCGTGCCCGTCGGCGAAAGAGCCGGCGCGTGGATCGCGAAGTACGTCCGCGAGGCTCGGCCCGACTTCGTCGTCGAGCCGGACCACGGCTTCCTCTTCCTCACCGCCGAGGGGGAGCCGATCGCGCCGAAGACGCTCAGCCTCTACGTCAGCCGGTACGTGAAAGCCTCGGGCGTGGCGCGGACGGGCTCGTGCCATCTCTTCCGGCACGCGATGGCGACGCTGATGCTCGAGAACGGGGCCGACGTCCGGATGATCCAGGCCATCCTCGGGCACGTGAAGCTGACGACGACGGAGATCTACACCCACGTGGCCATCACGAAGCTCAAGCAGGTGCACACCGCGACGCACCCGGCCGCGCTCCTCCTGCCGCAGCCGAAGGCCCCGGAACGCACGAACTAGGGCGAGGCAGCGAGAGGCGGCTAGCGCGAACGGAAGACCGTGTCCCGCCAACCCCTTGACAGCCGGCCGGCTCGGGATATCTGATGACGCCAGTTCCTTGACAACAAAGGAGGGTCCGTGGAGCAAGTGCTGGCTAAGATGCTCCGCCGTCTCGGCGAAGTGTTTCTTTGCTACTGCATTTTTCTTCATGGGGTGGGGCTCGTGCTGAAAGTCGTCAAGGGCTTTCTCCAGATCCTCGCACCTCTGATTTTTGAGATCTGGGGCGAGCTCGGAGAGATCCGAGACCTCCTGATCGAAATTTTCAAGCTTGTCATGTGAACTAAGGCCCGGCGGTCCCCGCCGGGCCGCTTCTATAGAGGCAAGTCTCATCTGGAAGCCTTCACTCCCTGGCCGCAAAATGGGCCGCGTGAGGATCACGCGGCCCTTCGTGCTCCTGGCCCTTGCGGCGCTCCTGGCACCGCGCATCGAGGCCTCGCGCACGAGCGAGTGGGGGTCGAACCCACCCTCCTCGATGACGGCGACAAAGTCGGAGGCGGCCGGCCTGCTCGCGTCGCTCGCGCCGGCCGCGCGACTCGACACGAGCCCGCGGGCGAAC
>JAHDVN010000191.1 GCA_023384635.1 Thermoanaerobaculia bacterium | reverse complement strand
CGCGGCGCTGCGAGAGGGGGGCGAGGACGGTCCGGCCGGCGCGCCGGCCGCCGTGCCGGCGCGCGCCGCGGCGGCGGGGCCGGCTGCGGCCGGCGAGGCCGCGCTCCCCGAGCGCGCTGGCGTCCCCGCGGCTGCCGAACGGGGAGGTGTCGCCACGGCCCCCCTCGGCGGTGCCGCGCAGGCCGCGGCCGCCGAGGAGGCGGGAGGCCCCGCCGGGCCGCCGTCGGCCGCGGTGGCTCCCTCTCCCCGGCGAGACGGGCCGTCGCCGCGCGCCGGCGCGCCGGCCGTGGCCCGGGAGGCGGCCGTCGAGTCGGTTGTCGAGCCGCCCGCGCGCCCGACCCCCGCGATGCGGCCGCGCGGACGGGGCGACCTGCTCGCCCCCGGCTTCGTGCCGGTGCCGCTCGGCGACCCGGCGTCGGCGACCCGGAGGATCGTCCCGTGAGCGTCCGCGACGGCCTCTGGGTGCGGCGGATCCGGGTCTGGCTGCCGGCCCTCGCGTTCCTCGCCGTGAACCTCGGCGTGCTCGCCTGGGACCGCGTCGTCCTCGCCGGGCGGATCGGCGCCCTCGAGCGCCGCCTCGAGCGCACCGCGACGGAGCGCGAGGAGGTGGCCCGCCGGGCGCTCGATCTCGGGGCGCGGCGGGAGGCGATCGAGGTGAACCGCGAGCGGCGCGAGCGGCTCCACCGCGAGCGCTTCGGCACCCCCGAGCAACGCCTCACCGCCGCCATCGCCGAGGTCAAGGACCTCGCCGCGCGCTCGGGCCTCGAGATCCGGGCGATCAGCTATCCGCAGGAGAGCCTCGAGGCGCACGGTCTGGTCCGCCGCTCGTTCGTGTTCAGCGTGCAGGGCTCCTACGGCGCGCTGCGCCAGCTGATCTACCTGCTCGAGCTCACGCCCTCGTTCCTCACCCTCGAGAGCATCAAGGTCGCCGAGGCCGGGACCGGGGGAGGCCTCCGCGCCGATCTCGACATCTCGACGCTCTTCGTCGCCGAGGAGCCGCCGCCCGCGGCGCCGGGGGGGAGGTCATGACCCCCGAACGGCGCCAGCGCGTGCTGCTCGCGGGGCTCGGCGCGAGCCTGCTGCTCGCGGCGGCGGTCTACCTGCCGCCGCTCTTCCGGGTGCCAGCCGACGAGGAGGCGCTCACGGCGCGGCCGGCGGCCCCGGCGCGCGCCGCGCGCTCCGGGGGCCGCGCCGCGCGCACCGCGCTCGACGTCTCCGAGGTCGCCGAGCTGCGGATCGGGCGCCTGGAGATCGAGCCGTTCGCCTTCCAGGTGGGTCGCGATCTCTTCCGTTTCGGTCCGCCGCCGCCTCCTCCTCCCCCTCCCCCGCCGCCGCCGGTCGACCTCGAGGCCCTCGAGCGGGCGCGGCGGGAGGCCGAGGAGCGGGCGCGCCTGGCGGCGATCGAGGCGGCCAAGCCGAAGCCGCCGCCCGTCGACCTCGTCTATCTCGGGAGCTTCGGCCCGCCGGGAAACCGGGTGGCGGTGTTCAGCGACAAGGGCAAGCAGGAAGTGCTCAACGCCCGGCGGGGAGAGGTGCTGGCGGGCAAGTTCATCCTCGAGGAGATCGGCCTCGAGTCGGTTTCGTTGAAGTTCGTCGGTTTTCCCGAAACCCCGGCGCAGCGGCTCGGGATCGGGAGCTAGCGGCAAGGGTCGCGGAGGAGGAGTGGAGCGCATGCGTTCAGAGCTCAAGATCGGGCGACTGCTCGGGCTGGTGCTGGTGGCGGTGGCCATCGGCTGCAGCTCGTTCGCCACCCTGCGCCAGGCGCAGATCGCCGAGCAGCGCGGAGAGTGGGACGCCGCCGTCCTCCACTACCTCGAGCTGACCCGGCGCGACCCGGGCAACGCGCGCTACAAGTCGTCGCTCCTCAGGGCGAAGATCTCCGCCTCCCAGGGGCACTTCGAGCGCGGCAAGCGGTTCCACGAGGCGGGGGTCCTCGACCGCGCGCTGGTGGAGTACCAGCAGGCGGCGCAGCTCGACCCCACGAACCAGTACGCGGCGGTGGAGCTCGACCGGGTGCGCGAGCAGGTCGCCTCGGCGCGCGGCGCCGAGCCGCTGCCGCTGACCCTCGACGAGATGAAGGCCAAGACGCGCGACGCCTCGGCGCAGCCGCCGGTGCTCAACCCGCGCTCGAAGGAGCCGATCTCGCTCAACTTCCCGAAGCCGGTCTCGATCTTCGACATCTACCGCGCGCTCGGCAAGGCCTACGGCATCAACGTCCTCTTCGACCCCAACCTGCGCGACCAGAACATCGCCATCGAGCTCGCCGAGGTCACCGCCCAGGACGCGCTGGAGATCCTGATGCGCGCCGCCGGCCACTTCTACAAGGTGGTCGACGAGCGCTCGATCATCGTCGCCGCCGACAACCCCCAGAACCGGCGGGTCTACGAGGACCTCGTGATCCAGACCTTCTTCCTCTCCAACGCCGAGGTGAAGGACGCGGTCAACCTGGTCCGCAGCCTGATCGGGGCCAAGAACGTCTCCCCGAACGAGCAGCTCAACGCCATCACCATCCGCGACACCGCCGACAAGGTGAAGGTGGCGCAGCGGATCATCGAGGCGGTGGACAAGTCGAAGGCCGAGGTGGTGATCGACGTCGAGCTGATCCAGGTCAACACCACGAAGCTCCTCGACATGGGCGTCTCGCTGTCGAGCTACCAGATCGGCCAGTCGCTCGACAACGGCGGGGACGGCCCGATCCGCTTCCCCGACCTGCAGAACATCACGCAGCAGAGCTGGGCGCTGACGGTGCCGTCGATCATCTACGACTTCGTCAAGACGAACAGCGACGCGCAGCTGCTCGCCAAGCCGCAGGTGCGGATCACCGAGGGGGAGAAGGCGAACCTCCACATCGGCGACAAGGTGCCGATCCCGGTGACCTCGTTCAACACCTCCGGCACCATCGGCGGCAACATCGTCCCGGTCACCTCGTTCCAGTACCAGGACGTCGGCATCCGCATCCAGATCGAGCCGCGGGTGCACCACAACAAGGAGATCACGCTCAAGCTGAACATCGAGGTGTCCCAGATCACCGGCTACATCTCCGGCTCCGGCGGGCAGAGCCAGCCGATCATCGGCACCCGCAACATCGAGTCGACGATCCGCCTGAAGGACGGCGAGACGAACTTCCTGGCCGGCCTCATCCGCACCGACGAGACGAAGTCGGAGTCGGGGCTCCCCGGCCTCTCGGAGCTGCCGCTGATCGGCTACCTCTTCGGCAAGACGCGCACCGAGGCGCAGCGCACCGACGTGCTGCTGACCCTCACCCCCCACATCATCCGCACGCCGAGCATCCGCGAGGCCGACCTGCTGCCGGTCTGGGTGGGCACGGAGCAGAACATCACCTTCCGCGGCGGCAGCCCGCGGGTGGAGTCGGAGGTCGACGCCGGGCCGTTCGAGGAGGAGGCCGGTGCCACTCCCGAGGAGGTGCAGGAGAAGATCCGCGAACGGCTCCAGCGCCTGCCGCGCGGGCTGCAGCCGGGGGCCGGCGACGCCGGGACGGGGAGCGGCGCGCCGCCGCAGACGCCGCCGCCGGGAGGAGCCGAGCTGGTGCCGGGCCGGCCGCCCTCCGACGCCTTCGGCGGCGGGGAGCCGGAGAAGTCGGAGCCGCCGCCGGACGGTGGGGTGGCCGCCCTGCAGCCGATCGCGCCGTGGGCGGTCTCCGGGTCGCGTTTCGCGCTGGCGGCGAGCGACGACGAGGTGGCGCTCGGCTTCGCCACGCCGCGCCTCCGCCTCGCGCCGGGCGAGGAGATGGCATTGGCGCTGACGGTCGAGACGGCGCGGCCGATCTCCCACCTGCCGCTGGTGGTCGCCTACGACCCGGCCCTCGTCGAGGTGGTCGAGGTCGAGGCCGGGGAGTTCCTGGGCGCGCCCGGCGAGCGCGAGGTCATGGCCGATCTCTCGCGGCCGGGCGAGATCTGGCTCGGTGCCAGCCGCCTCGGCGAGCGGCCGGCGGTGGCGGGCCGCGGTACGGTGGCGGTGCTCCATCTGCGGGCGCGCGCGGCCGGCGTGGCCGAGATCGCCATCACCTCGGCGTCGCCCCTCGGGCCGGACCTCGCGCCGCGCCCGGCGCGCGTCCTGCCCGCCCGGGTCGTGGTCGCGGCTCCGGAGGCCCCCCCGCACGAGCCGCGGACGCCGCGGACCCCCCCGGTAGAGCCGCTCTGTGGAGGTCCATGCCCCGGCGACGCCAGCGCGGCCCCACCCTCGTCGAGCTGGTCGTGGTCTGCGCCACGCTCGCGGTCTTGGCCGGGATCTCGATGCCGGTCGTCAAGTTCACCGTCAAGCGCAGCAAGGAGATGGAGCTGCGCACCGCGCTGCGCGAGATGCGGGCCGCCATCGACGAGTTCAAGCGCTACAGCGACGCGGGACTGATTCCGATCGAGCTCGGCACCGACGGCTACCCGAAGGAGCTCGAGGTGCTGGTCGAGGGAGTGGACGTGATCGGCCAGATCGACCGCCGCGTGAAGTTCCTGCGCCGCATCCCGATCGACCCGATGACCGGCGAGGAGGAGTGGGGGATGCGCAGCTACCAGGACGACTGGGACTCGACCAGCTGGGGCGGCGAGAACGTCTACGACGTCTACTCCCTCTCGGAGGGGGTCGGTCTGAACGGCGTCCCCTACACGCTCTGGTGAGGGAGGGAGCGACGATGTTGCCGAGGAGACACGCCCGCCGCCGCACCCGCGGCTTCACCCTGCTCGAGCTGATCATCGTGGTGGCGATGATCGGCATCCTCGCGTCGATCGCCATGCCGGCGCTCAAGGACATGCCGCGGCGCGCCTCCGAGTCGGTGCTGAAGACGAACCTGCGCACCATGCGCGAGGTGCTCGACCAGCACTACGGCGACAAGGGGCACTACCCGGCGACCCTGGAGGAGCTGGTCGACAAGGGCTACCTGCGGGCGGTGCCGTACGACCCGATGACGAAGAGCGCCGAGACCTGGGAGCTGATCTTCGAGGAGGCCGATCCCGACAATCCGCCCGCCGAGACCGACCTGCCGGAGGGGGGCGAGCCGGGCATCATGGACGTGCGCTCGGGCTCCACCCAGAACGCCCTCGACGGCACCCCCTACAACACCTGGTGAGCATGACCCCTCCCCGCCGGGCCGCCGAGCGCGGCTACAACCTCGTGGCGTTGGTGATGGCGGTGATGCTCCTCAACGTGCTCGTGGCCGCCGCGCTGCCGCTCTGGAGCGCCGCCATCCGGCGCGACCGCGAGGAGGAGCTGATCTCGCGCGGCCTGCAGTACGCCGAGGCGATCCGCGTCTTCCAGAAGCGCTTCGGGCGGCTCCCGAACCGGCTCCAGGAGCTGCGCGACGTGAACCCGCGCTCGATCCGCCAGCTCTGGCACGACCCGATCACCGGCGAGCCGACCTGGGGCCTGCTCCTGGACGGCGTGGGGACCCCGGTCCAGATTCCGGGCCAGCCGCCGCCGCCCGAGCCGATCGGCAACGTGGCCGGCGACGGCAGTGGCGAGGGGGAGGACGGGGGCAGCCCGTTCGGCACGCCGCAGCTCCCGACCGGCCCGATCCGGGGTGTGCGCAGCCTGAGCACGGACGAGGGGTTCAAGACCTTCTTCGACAAGCAGAGCTATCGGGAGTGGGAGTTCCGGGTCGATCTGGTGCAGGGGCCCCCCCTGGGCACGCCGATCGGCTACGGTGGCGGCGCCCAGCAGCCGCGCCTGAACGCCAACGTGATCGGCCGCCCCTTCCGCTACCCGCCCCCGGGCGGCATGCCGACGATGCCCGGCGCGCCCGGCTCTCCTGGTGCCCCCGGTGTTCCCGTGGCCCCCGGCTCGGGACCCGGAGCGCCGCCGCAGCCGACGCCCGGTGGGCCGGGCATCGGCATCGGCGGGGCGAAGCCGCCGGGGGAGCGGCAGTGAGCGCGCCGCCGGTCGCGGTGCGCTTCCGCAGGCTCCCCGGGGCGGAGGACCTGCCGCCCCCGGCGTTCGCCACCCCGGGCAGCTCCGGCGTCGACCTGCGCGCCGCGGTCGCCGGCGAGCTCGTGCTGGCGCCCGGAGCGCGGGCGCTCGTCCCCACCGGGCTCGCGCTCGAGCTCCCGCCCGGCTGGGAGGGGCAGGTGCGGCCGCGCAGCGGGCTCGCGGCCCGCCACGGCGTGACCCTGCTCAACAGTCCGGGGACGATCGACAGCGACTACCGCGGCGAGGTGGCGGTGGTGCTGGTCAACCTCGGTCACGAGCCGTTCGCGGTCGTGCGCGGCGACCGGATCGCCCAGCTGGTGGTCGCCCCGGTGGCGGCGGTGCGCTTCGAGGAGAGCGAGCGGCTGGGCGAGACCGAGCGCGGCGCGGGCGGCTTCGGCTCGTCCGGCCGCCGATGAGGCGCGAGATGACGATCCGCATCCTGGTCACCGGCGGCACCTTCGACAAGACCTACGACGAGCTCGCCGGGCGGCTCGACTTCCGCGACTCGCACCTGCCCGAGATGCTCCGCCTCGGTCGCTGCCGGGTGCCGGTCAAGGTGCGCACGGTGATGATGATCGACAGCCTCGAGATGACCGAGGGCGACCGCGAGCTCCTGGCCGCGAGCTGCCGGCAGGCGCCCGAGGAGCGGATCGTCATCACCCACGGCACCGACACGATGGTCGAGACCGCGGCGGTGCTGGCGCGCGGGGTGGCCGGCAAGACGATCGTGCTCACCGGGGCGATGATCCCCTGGACCTTCAACGCCTCCGACGGCCTCTTCAACCTCGGCAGCGCCCTCTCCTTCGTGCAGGTCTTGCCCCCCGGCGTCTACATCGCGATGAACGGGCGCT
>JAHDVN010000668.1:384-1019 GCA_023384635.1 Thermoanaerobaculia bacterium | reverse complement strand
ATGTATTGAATCAGGTATGGATGAATATGTTGCAAAACCTATGGTTGCCAGACAAATCATTAAACTTATCGATCATTTCCTAAAGATTGATTATTCAGATGGTAAGGAAAATATTAATAATATGGATAGCAGCAGAGTCTTCGATTTTAAAAGACTGAAACAAATAAGTCTTGATGACCCGGTATTTGAGAAAGATTTGTTGACTGATTATTTAGCCGACGCAGAACATAAACTTTCATTGCTCAAAGATTGTCTTCTTGCAATAGATATTAAAAAACTTGTAGAATTAGCTCACACTCTTAAAGGTTCAAGTTATTCGGTTGGTGCAAAACTGGTTGGCGATGAAGCGTTGGGGATTGAGCTTTCTGCAAGAAATAATGATCTGCCGAATATTGAAGTAAGGTTACCAAGATTATTAAAATCGATTGAAGAAACAAAAGTTATTCTTAAAGATCGGCTGGCATAGAACTGGAATTTAAGATTTATAATTTTTAAAGTAATAATATTTTCCAATCCTGCCATTGGATAAGACAGGATTGGAACTAAATCAACTTATTTGAAATCCTTCATTACTTTTCTGATTATCTCAAGAGCAAAATCAATTTCATCTTTTGTTATAACCAAAGGTGGTGCAA
>JAHDVN010000668.1:0-345 GCA_023384635.1 Thermoanaerobaculia bacterium | reverse complement strand
TAATCCTTTACCTCTTATCAGAGTGAGGTTTTCAAATTCATCAACCATTTTCTGAACTTCTGCTCTAAAGTAGTTACCAAGTTTGAAAGCGTTATCAGCAAGTTTTTCTTCAATCAATACTTCTAAAGATGCGATTGCAACTTTGCAGGCAAGGGGGTTACCGCCGAAAGTTGAACCATGCTGACCTGGTTTTATTGTGAGCATAATTTCATCATTTGCTAAAGCTGCTGATACGGGCATTGTGCCGCCGGATAATGCTTTACCGAGTATTAAAATATCTGGTTTAACTCCGTCATAATCCGAAGCAAGCATTTTACCGGTTCTTGCTAAACCTGTTTGAACTTC
>JAHDVN010000667.1 GCA_023384635.1 Thermoanaerobaculia bacterium | reverse complement strand
GAGAGCCTCGCCGAGCTCCTCGGCTGACCCGGCCGTCTCAGAACGCGACCCGCCAGGTCAGCCGGATGTCCCGCCCCGGCAGCGGCGCCATCTCCTTGAGGAAGGAGACGTGGTTGAGCGCCAGCTCGTCGGTGAGGTTGCGCCCCGAGAGCACCAGGTCGTGGACGGTACCGCCGGCGAAGAAGCGGTAGCCGACCGCGGCGTGCACCAGGGTGTGCCCCGGAGTCGGGGTCTCGAGCTCGGCCACCCGGTCCTGTTCCGCCACCCGGCGCACCTCGACGCGCCCGAAGAGCCGGCTCCCCTGGTAGCGCAGCGCCGCCCCGTAGCGGTACGGCGGGATCCGCGGCAGCGGCTCGCCCGAGTCGCGCAGCTCGGCGCGGACGAAGTCGGCCAGCAGCTCGAGCTCCAGGTGGTGCGGCTCGACGTGGTAGAGCTGGAGGTGCGCCTCGAGCTCGCCGCCCCAGAACTCGGCGTCGTCCTGCACGAACCGGAAGACCGGGAGCTCGTCGATCTCCTCGCCCGTCGCCCGCTCGTAGATGAAGTCGGCGAAGCGGTTCCAGAAGAGGTGGACCTCGCCGGTGAGGCGCCCGGTCTTGCGCCGCAGCGAGAGATCGACGCCCAGGCTGGTCTCGACCTCGAGGTCCGGGTCGCCGACCTCGTAGGCGCGGGTGGCGGCGTGGGGGCCGTTCGAGTAGAGCTCCTCGGCGTTCGGCAGCTTGCTCGAGCGGGCGAGCGCGAGGCCGAGCGCCCACGCCTCCGCCGGCGTCCAGACCCAGCCGAGCGAAGCCGAGAGGCCATCGAGTGAGCGGTCCGGCACCCCCGGCGCCTCGGCCCGGCTCTCCTGGCTCTCGTAGCGCAGCCCGAGCTGCCAGCGCACCGGCCCCGTCACCGCCTCCTCGAAGGCGAAGAGGCCCCAGCTCTCGGTCTCCGAAGGCGGCGTGAACGACTCCTCGCCGGCGGCCGAGAACTTCCGGCGCGCGGCCTGCAGGCCGACGGCGCCGGTGAACGGTCCGAGCGCC
>JAHDVN010000190.1 GCA_023384635.1 Thermoanaerobaculia bacterium | reverse complement strand
GAGCTCGGCGAGGGGGACGAGCGGCGGCCCCCGCCGCGCGAAGCGGGGGAGCAGGGCGGCGGCGCGTCCCCAGCCCGCCATGACCGCCGCCGTGCCCGCGAGGTCGCCCCCGGCTGCCAGCCGGAGGGCGTCGGCGAGGTCGCGGGCGGCGAGCCAGGGGAGGCGGACCCAGAAGCTGCGCCCGAGGAGCCGGGCGAGGACCGCGAGACGGTGGGCGTGGATCCAGCGCCGGCGGAGCGCCTGCCGCCGCGCGCCGGGGGCCGAGCCGGCGTGGCGGGCGCGGGCCGCGGGGGCGAGGCGGGCGGCAAAGCCCCGGGCGCGCAGCCGGCAGGCGAGGTCGACGTCCTCGTAGTAGGCGAAGAGCGCGCCGTCGAGCCACTCGGCGGGGCGGAGCCGCGCCGCGTCGAGGGCCTCGCGGCGGTAGAGCGCCGCCGTGGCCGAGACGCCGAACAGGTCGCAGCTCTCGTGCGGCGCGCCCGCGGCCGGCTCCCCGTGCCCGAGCTGCACCGCCTGCCACCAGCGGTTCCAGGCGAGCCCCCAGCCGTCGATCCGCTCCTCGCGGGCGAGCTCCAGGTTCACCCCCTGGACGGCGCCGACACCGGGGGCGAGCGCGGCGGCGAGCGCCGCGAGCCAGCCCGGGGCGAGGAGGACGTCGTCGTTGACCAGGGCCACCAGCGGGGCGGGGTCGGTGGCGAGCGCCAGGTTCACCGCGCCCGCGAAGCCGAGGTTCCGGCCCGGCTCGTGGAGGCGGTCGGCGAGACCCGCCGGGATCCGGGCGGGCCCCGCGCCCTGCCAGACCACCGCGATCGAGAGGTCGGGCTCCCCTTGCGCGCGGAGCGCGGTGAGGGCGTCGGCGAGCCAGGGGCTCACGCCGAGGGTGGGGACGATCGCGAGCAGGCGGCTCACCGCCAGGTGAGCTCCGCCCGGTCGAGGATCAGGCCGTTGGTCGGCCCCGGCGCCGGACCGGTGACCGCGAAGACCAGCTCCTCGCCCGGCCGCCAGGGAAACGGCCCGAGCTCGACCCGCTCCCAGCGGCGCGGCACCGAGGGCCGCCAGGTGGCGAGGAGGCGCTCACCGGCGCGCAGCTCGAGCGCGATCGGGGAGGGGGTGTTCCGCACCCACTCCAGCTCGACCGCCAGCGAGAGCTCGCCGCCCCCCGCCACCGGGCGGAGGCTCACCCGCTCCCCCTCGCGCAGCACCCAGCCGCCGCGGAACCGGGTGCGGTCGAACTGCCAGCGATCCGGGTGGGGGTGGCCGCCCGCCTTGGCGACCCACGCGTCCTCGAGCTCGACCGCGCGGGTGGGGAGCCGCGCGGCGAGGAGCGGCAGCGCGGCGAGGGCGAGAAGCGCGAAGGCGACACCTCCGGCCACGGGTCCGCTGCGGCGGCGTGGCCAGGCCCAGAGCGCCGGCACCGCCGCGGCGAGGAGGAGGGGAACGATCCAGGTGGCCGGCCGGGGGCGGAGCATGCTCGGCGCCAGCCGCGCGACGTCGGCGCCGGTGAGGGCGCCCAGGTGGTCGAGGAGAAGGGTGCGCCCGTCGGCGAAGTTGTAGGTCCAGCCGGGGACGGCGGTCCAGACGACCAGCAGGGCGAGAGTGGCGGCGCCGAGGCCGCCGGCGAGCCAGCGGGCGCCGAGGCGGCGCCGCTGCTCGAGGAGCGGCACCAGGGCGAGCGCGAGGAGCGGCAGCGCCACCAGGGCGTAGCGGAACGGGGGCGACCAGCCGCCGTACCACTCCCGCCGGCCGCTCACCACGAGCAGGTAGGGGAGCGAGAAGACGGCGAGGTCGAAGAGCAGCGGATGGCGCCGCGCCACCAGGAGCGCCAGCGCCGGCAGTGCCAGCAGCCAGATGGGCGCCGCCCCGAAGAGGCCGAAGCCGGAGTCGAAGAGGAGCCCGGCGCCGCCCAGGAGGTAGTCGGCCGGCGGTGTCCCGAGCAGCCCGAGCTCGGCCACCGAGTGGATCTTGAGCGGGTTGCCGTAGGTGTGGGCGTTGTAGGCGAGCATGGCGCCGCTCAGGAGGGCGAGGGCGATGCCGAGCACGATGAGCGGCTTGCGCGGGCGCCCGGCGTGCCACCAGGCGAGTGCGAGGAGCGGCACCGCGAGGAGCAGGAAGCGGATCTTGAGCAGCGGCAGCAGCAGCAGCGGCATGCCGACCCCGAGCCAGCGCCTGCGGTTCCAGAGCCGGTCGTACTTGAGCTCGAGCAGGTGATCGAGGGCGATCACCGAGAGCAGCGCGGCCGGGACCTCGACCCAGACCTGGGGGGCGTAGAGCAGGAGCGGCGAGAGCAGGGCGAGGACGAGCCAGGCGGCGAGCACCAGGCCGGGCCGGGCCCGGAAGTAGTGGCGGGCGAGGCGCAGCGTCGTCCAGCAGAGCGCCGCGGCCAGGAGCGCCATGACCGCCTGGGCGCCGGCCACCCCGGTCCAGCGGTAGGCGGGGGCGAGCAGGAGGGGGAGGAGGAGGTTGTGGCGCGAGTAGAGCTCCCCGCCGCTCCCCGTGGGGTCCCCCGGCTGGGGCTCGAGGCGGCGGCCCACGATGCCGAGCGAGTCGCCCTGGGCGTAGTTGTTGGCGAGGTCGTCGTCGAGGTCGTGGGCGAGGCTGTGGGCGACCAGCAGGTAGTACGGCTCGTCGCCGTCCGGGAGGCGCCGCGAGGTGACCCAGGGCTGCAGCGCGAGGTAGACGAGGAGCGGCAGCAGGAAGAAGGCGACCGGAGGCCGCCGCGGCAGGCGCCGGCCGAGCAGCGGGCGGAGCCCGATCCCGCACCGGAGCGCGGCGAGGAGGACCCAGCCGGCGAAGCCGGCCGCGAGGAGCTCCGGGGCGAGCGGCAGGGCGAGCCGGGAGCGGCTGGCGGCGAGCAGCACGAGCCCGGCGAGCGAGAGCGCCTCGATCGCCCCGGCGAGCGCACCTCCGGCCCGCCGCGCCCCGGGGAGGGACCGCAGCTCGGCCAGGCCGGCCACGACCCAGGGCAGCAAGAGGAGCGTGCCGCGGAGCGGGTCGCTCGCCTCCAGCACCGTGAAGAGGGCGAGCGAGCTCGGGGCGGCGGCGCCCCAGCGGACGATCGGGCCCCTCACCGCCGCACCCCCACGCGGTGGACGGCGAGCGTGAGCTCGGAGGGAAGGCCCGGCTCGAGGTGCAGGCGCAGCGCCGCCGGCGCCGCGCCCGCGGATGCCGGAGGCGGCGGGGGAAGGCGCCAGCGGATCCGGTAGCGCTGGGCGAAGAAGGTCGCTTCCGGCGGGAGCCAGGCGATCCAGGCGGTGCCGGGGGGGGGGCCCATCTGCGCCGCGACGTCCGCTCGCCGCGCGGCCCAGTCGGCCAGGTCGACGCCGGCGAGCAGCGGGCGCTCCGCCGCGACCGCGCCGCCCTGCGCCAGCTCGAGCCGAGCCACCGAGGCGCCGGAGGCGAGCCCGCCCGAGCCGGCGAGCGCCACCTCCACGACGACCTCTCGCGGCGGCGGGCCGTCGAGCTCCGCGGCCCAGAGCGGGCTCTCCGCGGTGAGGATGGTCGGCTCCGGGCCGAGGAGAGGCGTCTCGGGCCGGGCGAAGCCGAGGGCCGCGGCGAGGAGCGCCGCCCCCAGCGCGAGGCGGCGGGGGGAGGCTGCGGCGGGCCAGACCGCGGCGGCCGCGGCGAGGGCGGCCGCTCCCGCGACCGCGGCTGCAGCCGCGAGGAGCTGGAAGGGAAGGGCGGCGCCCTGGTGCGAGCCGAGCGCCGCCAGCAACCGCTCGACCGGCGCGCCGGCGAGCCAGGGATAGCCCGCGGCGAGCGCGGCGGCGCCGAGCAGCCAGGCGCTCCACACTCCGGAGAGGCGAAGCCGACACGGCGCGTCGACCAGCGCGAGGGCGAAGAGCAGGAGCGCCGGGGCGAGCGCCGCCGGCGATCCGACCAGGGCCGCCCCGGCGGCGGCGAGCAGCCAGCCCCCGGCCCAGAGGTCGCGCGCGCCGCCGGGCGGCGGCCAGAGGGCGGCCGGCGCGAGCAGCGCGAGCGGGAGGAGGGCCGGCAGGAACGCCACCTCCCCTCGCGGCAGCAGGGCGAGGAGCACCGCCGGCGCGGCCACGAGCAGCGCGGCGCGGAGGCGTGGCGAGCCGGAGCTCCGGGTGCCGGCCGCAGCTGCGAGGAGGAGCAGCGCGGCGGCGGGCGGTCCGAGCCCCCCGAGGGCGATCGCCGCGAGGGCGCCGCCGGCGAGCGCGGCGGCGCCGTACCGTCCGGCGAGCGCGGCGACGGCGAGGCCTGCCGCGGCGGCCGGCGCGAGGTCGGTCCAGAGGAGGGGGGCCGCGGGCCGCAGCAGGCGCTCGGCGGCGAACAGCGCCTGGACCGCGACGGCGAGCGGTACGAGGCGGAGGTCGAGGCGGCTCCGGAACGTCTCGCACCCGAGCAGCCGCGCCGCGCCCACCGCGACCCCGGCCACCAGGAGGGCGCCGAAGGCGGCACCGCGCTGCGGACCGGGCGGCACCACCCAGGCCACGAGATTCAGGAGGAGAGCGGTGGCGCCGATCTCGAGGCCGGGCCGCGGCACGGCGAGGGCGAGCGGCAGCAGCACGGCGCCGGCCCAGCGGGCGAGATAGCCGATCTCCACCGCGCCCTCGCCCCGCAGGTGGGCGGCGAGCACGGCGAGCGCCAACCACCCGGACGCGGCGATGGCGACGAGCGAGGCGCGGCCGCGGAGGGCTCTGGTCGGGAGTCGGCGCACGGGAACGCGGCGGTCGCTGTCGAGGGGATCCGTCCCCCCGCGAGCGCGCCCGCTGGAGTCTACGGCGAGCCGCGGGCCGGCGTCGTGAGGTTTGACGCCTTCTCCGGGCGGGGGCTAGAGTGCCTCGGCCATGCTCCCCCGCGACCTGCTCCGCAACGAGCCCGACCTGGTGCGCGCCGCGCTCGCCGCGCGCGGTCAGGAGGGCGCCCTCGTCGACCGCTTCCTCGCCCTGGACGGCGAGCGCCGCGCGCTCCTCGTCGCGCACGAGGAGCGGAAGCGGGAGCGCAACGAGGCGAGCCGGGAGATCGGCCGCCTCAAGGCGGCGGGCAGCGACGCGGCGGCGGCGATCGCCGCGGTGGCCGCGCTCAAGAGCGCGATCGAGGCGGACGAGGCGAGGCTCGCGGGGGTCGAGGAGGAGCTCGCCGGCGTGGAGCTCGCGCTCCCGAACCTGCCCCACGAGAGCGTGCCGCGCGGCCGCGACGAGAGCGCCAACCGGGTCGAGGCGGTGGTCGGCGACCCGCCGCGCTTTCCGTTCCGGCCGCAGGCGCACTGGGACCTCGGCCCCGCGCTCGGGATCCTCGACTTCGAGCGCGGCGCGAAAGTGGCCGGGGCGCGCTTCACCGCCTACTTCGGCGCCGGGGCGCGGCTCGAGCGGGCGCTCGTGAACTTCATGCTCGAGCTGCACACGAGCGAGCACGGCTACACCGAGGTGCTGCCGCCGTTCGTCGTCAACCGCGACAGCCTCGTCGGCACCGGGCAGCTGCCGAAGTTCGAGCAGGACCTCTTCCATCTCGAGGGGTATCCGTACTACCTGGTCCCCACCGCCGAGGTGCCGGTGACCAACCTCCACCGCGACGAGATCCTGGAGGAATCGGCGCTGCCGGTGCGCTACTGTGCCTACACCCCGTGCTTCCGCAGCGAAGCGGGCTCGCACGGCCGCGACGTGCGCGGGCTGATCCGCCAGCACCAGTTCAACAAGGTCGAGCTGGTGCACCTCGCGACCCCGGAGACGAGCTACGACGAGCTCGAGGCGATGACCCGCCACGCGGGGCGCGTGCTCGAGCTGCTCGGCCTGCCCTACCGCGTGGTCTCGCTCTCCACCGGCGACCTCGGCTTCGCCGCCGCCAAGACCTACGACCTCGAGGTCTGGCTCCCCGGCCAGGAGGCGTACCGGGAGATCTCCTCCTGCTCGAACTGCGGCGACTTCCAGGCGCGGCGCGCCAGTCTCCGCTACCGCCCCGCCGACGGCGGCAAGCCGCGCCTGCTGCACAGCCTGAACGGCTCCGGGCTCGCGGTCGGCCGCACCCTGATCGCGGTGCTCGAGAACTACCAGCAGGAGGACGGCTCGATCGCCATCCCGGAGGTCCTCCGCCCCTACCTCGGCGGTCTCGAGCGGATCGGTCCCGGCCGCTGAGGCCGGCGGCGGCGCCGTCCGCGGGGGGCCGCGAGGCGTAGGGTAACCGGATGGTCGAGCCCCCGGCGGCAGCACCGAAGCGCCTCTTCCTCACCGGCGCCACCGGCTACATCGGCGCCCGGCTCGCGCCGCGCCTGCTCGCGCGCGGCCACGCGCTGCGCTGCCTCGCGCGCTCGCCGGAGAAGCTCCGCGCCCGCCCCTGGGCCGCCGACCCGCGGGTCGAGATCGTCGCCGGCGACGGCGGCGACGAGGCGGCGCTGGCCGCGGGGATGCGCGACTGCGCGGCCGCCTACTACCTGATCCACTCGATGGTGGTGGCAGGCGCGGACTACGCCGAGGCCGACCGCCGTCTGGCCGGGACTTTCGCCCGCGCCGCCGCGCGCGCCGGGGTCGGGCGCATCGTCTACCTCGGCGGCCTGGGCGAGACCGGCGAGGGGCTCTCCGAGCACCTCGCCTCCCGCCGCGAGGTGGAGCTGGCGCTCGGGAGCGCCGGCGTGCCGGTGACGGTGCTGCGCGCGGCGATGATCATCGGCTCCGGCTCGGCCTCGTTCGAGACGCTGCGCTATCTCGTCGAGCGGCTGCCGGCGATGATCACCCCGAAGTGGGTGGCGACGGAGTGCCAGCCGATCGCGGTGCGCGACGTGCTGCGCTACCTGATCGACTGCCTGGAGCAGCCGGAGACCGCG
>JAHDVN010000189.1 GCA_023384635.1 Thermoanaerobaculia bacterium | reverse complement strand
CTCCCCGGCCGCGAGCAGGCGGTCGAGGTCGCGCAGCAGCGCCAGGCGGGCCTCCCAGAGGCCGGTCTCCACGAGCTGCTCGTCGAGCACCTGCAGGAGCTCCGCCGCCTGGCGCTCCCGCCCGGCGGCCGCCAGCTGGCGCAGCACCTCGGCGTGGCGCTCGATCTCGCCCGGCGCCTCGGCGACGGCCTCGACCCAGGCGTCGTCCACCGCGGACCAGGCCGCTTCTGCGATGAGGCGCGGGAACGATGTGGCGTCCGCCATGCGGGCGGAGGATAGCAGAGCGAAGAGCGGCGGCCAGGGGCTAGAGTCGGGGCGTGGAGACGCAGGTTCCTCCTCCGGATCTCGACGAGCGGCTGCGGAGCGCGGCGGAGGAGGAGCTCTCCGCGCTGGTCGCGGAGCACGCGGCGCTGCTCGAGCCGCGACAGGCGAGGCTGCTGCTGCGCAACCCGTTCGTCACCACGCAGATGGTCGCCCGGCTGGCGTCCGAGCGGCGGCTGGCCGCGGCCTACGAGGTGCGGCGCGACGTGGTCTCGCATCCCGCGGCGCCGAGGGTGCTGGCGCTCGACTGGGTGGGAGGGCTCTTCTGGCCCGACCTGGCGCGGGTGGGGCGTGACCCGCGGGTCCACCCGGCGGTGCGGCGGGCCGCGGACCTCGCGCTCCTCGACCGGTTGCCGGGCCTGGCGATCGGAGAGCGCACGGCTCTCGCGCGCAGCGCCGGGGCCGGCGTCATCGCCCACCTGCGGCACGATCCGGCCCTGCGCGTGACGCTGGCGCTGCTCGACAACCCGCGGCTCACCGAGGGGCTCCTGATGCCGCTGCTCGCCAGCGAGCGCGCCGCTCCAGCCTGTCTGGCGGCGGTGGCGGCGAGCCGGCGCTGGGGCGCGCGAGCCGGGGTGCGATCGGCGCTCGCGCGCAACCCGCGCACTCCACTCGCCACCGTGCTCGGCATCCTGCCGACCCTGCGCAAGACCGAGCTGCGGGCGGTCTCGGTCGACCCGCGGCTCGGCGAGGCGGTGCACCGGCGCGCTCGCCTCCTCTCCGGCGAGGCGCCGGAGCGAAGCCATCGGGTTGACCGCACCCGAGCCGGCGGATAGATTGCGACGAGTCGGGGTCCGGCCCTCGGTGGGGCCCGGAAGGGGTATGCCGTCAGCATGACGCCCAGTCGACCGGTCGAAGAGCGCGCTCCGGGAGATCCGGCCGAGGCCGCGCCCGAGGTCTCCTTCGGCACCTGGCTGCGCCGCCAGCGCGAAGCCCGCGGCGTCGGCCTGCGCGAGATCGCCGACAGTACCCGGATCAGCATGCGTTACCTCGAGGCGCTCGAAGAGGAGCGCTTCGACGTCCTCCCCGCCCACGTCTTCGCCCGCGGCTTCCTGCGCGAGTACGCGCGCGTCGTGGGGCTCGACCCGGACGAGGTCGTGAATGCCTATCTCCTGGTGGCCCAGCGAGGGGCGCCGGAGGAGGCGACCCCGCCGCGGCCGCAGCGCCGCCTCTCCAGCCCCTGGGGCTACGGCCTCCTGCTGGCCGCGGCGATGGTGATCCTCCTCGGCGTCGCGGTGGTGCTCTCCTTCTGGGCCGAGCGGCGCGCCCAGGAGCGCGGCTCCGGAGCCCCGGCGGTCGTGCCGCTGGCCACCGCCACCGTCGCACCGGGCGCCGCGGCGGGCCCGCGCGACGATCTCGGCGAGGCGCCACCGGTGCCGCCGTCGGAGCGGGCCGGTCCGGATGCGCCGGCCGCCGAGGTGGATGGGGCTCGGCCGGCCGGCGGTGATGCCGCAGTCGGCAGTGCCACCGAGCCGGCTCCCGCACGGAACGGCCCCGCCTTCACGGCCCCGCTCGTGGTCGAGATCCGCTTCCGGGACGACTGCTGGGTGGAGGCTCGGGTGGACGGCCGCCGACGGCCGGGAGAGCTGCGGGTGGGTGGGGAGTCGGTGCTGCTGGAGGCGGAGCGGTGGGTCGAGCTCACGCTCGGCAACCGCTCCGCGGTGGAGGTCTTCGCCAACGGCCGCCGCGTCGTGCTGCCCGCCTCGCCCGGCAACGTGGTGCGCGGCCTGCGGATCGATCGTCCCGGCGCGGCGGCGGGCGCGGACGGAGACTCCGGACGCTGAATCCGACCTCCCAGGACGACCCGCTGGTCGCCGCGGTGCTCGACGGCACCGACCGGCGGCTCGTGGCGGCGGCGGCGGACGGCCTGTTGCCGCTTCCCCCGGAGCGCCTCCTCGCCCTGCAGGTCCTGATCGCCGAAGAGGGCGAGCCCGCGATGGTGGCGCGGGCCGAGGCGGCCCTCGCCCGCATGGAGCCGAGGTGGCTCGCCGCCTTCGTGGCCCACGAGGCCGGGGAGCGCGAGCTGGCGTACCTGGGCCGCCACCACCGCCACCCGGCGGTCGTGGCCGCGGTGTTGCGGCGCCGCGACGTGCCGCGGGAGCTGCTCGCGGAGCTCGCCGGGGTGCTGTCGCCCGAGCTGCAGGAGATCCTCATCCTGCGCCAGGACGCGATCGTGGAGGCCCCCGCGATCCTCGACGCGCTGGAGCGGAATCCGCGCCTCGGCCCCGGTGTGGGGCGCCGGATCGGCGAGTACCGCGAGCATCTCGTGCCGGTCCCGGGCCGGGTGCGGCACGAGGTTCCGGCCGAGCTCGAGGAGGAGCTCGACGAAGAGGATCTGGCGGCCATCGAGGAGGCCCGCCGGGCCGCTCCGCAGGGAGAGCTGGACGAGACCACGGGCCTGACCGAGGGACAGATCCGATCGCTCCCGGTGCCGGTGCGGATCAAGCTCGCCCGGCGCGCCTCGCGGACGCTGCGCGGCATCCTGGTGCGCGACCTGAACCAGTCGGTGGCGCGGGCCGCCCTGAACGGCAGCCAGCTCACCGAGGACGAGCTCGAACAGATCGCCAGCAGCCGCGCCGTCATCGAGGACGTGCTGCTCGAGATCGCCCGGCGGCGGGAGTGGGTGACCAAGTACCGGGTGGTCCTGGCTCTGGTGCGGAACCCGAAGACGCCGGTGGCGATCGCCGTGCGGCTCGTCTCCCGGCTCGGGGTGCGGGACCTCAAGACCCTGGGCCGGGACAGGAACGTCTCCGACCCGGTGCGGGCCACGGCGGCCCGCTTGTACAAGATCAAGTCCCACTAGATAGGATCGGGGCGTGGCCAAGGACCTCTACGTGATACTCGGGGTGCCCCGCACGGCGACCCCCGAGCAGATCCGACAGCGTTTCCGGGAGCTGGCGCGCACCTCTCACCCCGACCGCTTCCAGGGCGAGGCCCGACGCCGGGCCGAGGAGGAGTTCCAGCAGGTCACCGAGGCCTTCAACGTGCTCTCGAGCCCGGAGCGGCGCCGCCAGCTCGACCTCGAGCTGGCGCGCCCGGAGGCGTCGTCTTCGGCCGGAGACGCCCAGAAGCTGGCGCGGCTCCACCTCCAGGCGGGGATCCGGTTCTATCGCGAGCGCAACTTCATCCAGGCGGCCGAGAGCTTCGACCGCGCGACGAAGGCCGACCCGCAGAACGCACAGGCCTGGCACCATCTGGCCCAGGCCTGCAGCCACCACCGGCGGTACCTCTCGCAGGGGCTGGCGGCGGTGGTCAGGGCCTGCGAGCTCGACGGCATGAACCCGGTCTACCTGAAGCTCGCGGGCAAGCTGCACGCCACCGCCGGCCTGTTCGACCGCGCGGAGTGGTATTACAATCAGGCGCTAGTCTGGGGTGGAGAGGACGACGCGATCCGGAGCGCCCTCGAGGAGTTGAGCCGGACCTCCAGGAAGGGTGGCTCCGGTCTTTTCGGAAAGGGCGGTTGAGCTTGCGCGCGAAAGCGGTGGGGCTCTCGGACGTCGGCATGGTCCGCAGCCACAACGAGGACTGCTTCCACATCGATCCGGCCCTCCAGATCTTCGTCGTCGCCGACGGCATGGGGGGGCACAGTCACGGCGAGATCGCCTCGCGGATCGCCGTGGAGTCGATCCTCGACTTCGTGCGGGAGACCGCCGACCACGACAAGACCTGGCCGTTCGTCTACGACGCCCGCTTGCAGCGGCACTCGAACCGCCTGCGGGCGGCGATCCGGATCGCCCACGACCGCGTCCTGCGCGCCATCCGGCAGGACGGGAACCTCCAGGGCATGGGGACGACCGTGGTCGGTCTGCTCCTGCAGGGAGGGGTGGCGGCCGTGGCGCACGTCGGGGACAGCCGGGCCTACCGGCTGCGCGGCGACCGCTTCGAGCTGCTCACCCAGGATCACACCTGGGTCAACGAGCAGGTGGTCGCCGGTCACCTCTCCGAGGAGCAGGCCAGGAGCCATCCGCTCAAGAACGTCGTCACCCGGGCCCTGGGGGGCGACGCCGACGTGGTGGTGGACGTGCGGGAGTGCGAGGCCGAGGAGGGGGACCTCTTCCTGCTCTGCTCCGACGGGCTCACCACGATGCTGAGCGACGCCGAGATCCGCGACCAGCTGCGGGCGGTGGCGAGTCTCGACGCGCTCTGTAGCGGCCTCGTGCGGGCCGCCAACGCGCGCGGGGGGCTCGACAACGTCACCGTGCTGCTGGCGCGCGTCGCCTCCGAGGAAGAGACCGTCTAGCCCTCCGGCGGCCGCTCCCGGCCGCGGCCGGTCAGGGCCCTTCGAAGCGCAGCCCCTCGCGGACCGTGACCCGCAACTCCGGGTTCCTCACCGTCAGGCGCAGCCGCTGGTAGGTCCCCGCCTCGACCCCCTCGGGCGGCGCGAACGCCAGCAGGTAGTAGCCGTTCGTCTCGCGGTCGATCCGCTCCAGGGCGGTCGCGAAGGACACGAACTGCCGCTGCACCTCCCCTCCCGTCTCGCTCGCCAGCTGGTCGAGCGCCTGTCCTTCGGGGAGTCGGGCGACCCGCGAGGCGGTGTCGACCGCGAAGACGGCGACGTTGCCGCGCGCGAGGGCGTCGCGCATCGCGGCGTGGAACCGGGTGTCGGGGCGGTACTGCCCGAACGCCCCGCGGTCGCCGAACCCGGCCGAGAACAGGACGAGGTTCTTGCGCCCCCGGATCGAGGTGGCCGCTTCGCCGAGCAGGCGCAGGGCGTCGTAGATCCGCGGCGTGGCGTCGCGGAGCGCTTCCCCCGCCGGAAGCCCTGCGGCGAGTGAGGGCGCCGCGCCCGGAGCGGCCCGCCGCGACGGCCACTGCAGCTCCCCCTCGCCGCCGCTCGTCGCTGCGGAGACGGCCCGCTTCAGGGCGGCGAGGTCGCGGGTGAAGTCGGCGTGGAGCTTCAGCTTCACGTCGAAGCTGGCGACCGCGACCCAGTCGCCCGGGGAGAGTCCGCCCTCGAGCCAGGCGGCGGCGGAGCGGCCGGCGTCGAGCAGCTCCCGGGTGAGCGAGAGGTCGGGGCCGGACTCGAGCCGCTGGTCGTGGAAGAAGAGGACGAAGAGCCGCTGCTCGGTCGGCTCCAGCTCGGCGAGCCGTCTCCGGGCCGCCTCGTCCTCGCCTCCGAGGAAGCGCCGGGTGCTGTAGAAGGTCGCGCTCGCGAGCGGCACCTCGCGACCGCCGATCTCGAGGCGGAAGTCCTCGGCGGCGAGGCCGAGCACCGCGTGCCCCTGCCGGTCGTGGACGCGGGCATCGAGGAGGACTTCGGAGACCGAGATCTCCTCCCCGATCGCCGCGATCGGAGGCGGCTCCTGGCCGGGGCCGGGGGCCGCGAGGAAAAGGCAGCAGAGCAGGGCGAGCGAGAGCGTTCGAATCGTCATGGCGTCCTTCCCGGGGGCGAATCGGCGCCCCCTGGCGGAAAGCCGAGCAAGATCCGGGCCGGGGGGTCAGGCGCAGGGGGGGACGGCGGCGAATCCCTGGCGGGCCGCCGCCGCGAGGAGCGCGGAGGAGGGCTCGAGCCGGGGCCCGTGGACGCCCGCGAGGCCCCGCAGCTTCGCGATCACCCGGTCGAGGCCCTGGTTCTCGGCCCAGCGGCAGAGGCCGCCGCGCTCGGCGGGAGCCCCGCCCCCGAGCACCATTGCCAGGTCGAGCTCGGCAGGCGACGCCACGACTCCCTCGGCGAGGCAGCGCGCGGCCTCGTTGACCATGGCGAGGACGAGGCGCTCGGCGAGCGCCCCCGGTTCGGGCGCCGCCCGGTGCGGGACGAGGCCGAGGAGGTCGGAGAGGCCGGCATCCTGTGCCGGCTGCCCATCCTCCCCCCAGCGGTAGAAGCCGCGGCCGCCCCGGCGCCCGAGGCGGCCGGAGACCGCGAGCGCGTCGAACCAGGGAGGGAGCGAGAAGCGGTCCGGGAAGGCCGCCGCGAGCCGCCGGGCGAGGCGGGCCATGGCCTCGAGGCCCGTCTCGTCGGCGCGGCGCAGCGGGCCCGCCGCCAGGCCCCAGGCCACCAGCGCCTCGTCGATCGTGCCGGCGGCGAAGCCCTCGTCGAGCAGCCAGAGCGCTTCGATCGTCGCGGCGCCGAGGAGCCGGCCGAGGAGGAACCCCGGGCCGTCGGCCACTACCACCGGAGTGTGACCGAGGTCGCGGGCGAGGGCGGCGACGGCGGCCACCACCTCGGCCGAGGTGGCGCGCGTCCGCACCACCTCCACCAGGGGCGCAGTCCCGACCGGTTGCGGGAAGACCAGGCCGAGGAAACGCCACCGGCCGGGCAGCCCCTCGGCGATCTCCTCGATCGGCAGCGAGGCGCTCGTCGAGGCCAGGATGGCGTCGGCGGGCGCGCGGGCGGCGATCTCCGCCATCGCCCGCCGCTTCGCCTCGAGGTCGTCCGGCAGCGACTCGATCACGAGATCGCAGCGCTCGAGGCCCGCCCAGCCGACGGCCGGCCGCAGGAGCGCCAGGCGCCGGCGGGCCACCCCCACGCCCGCCAGCGCCCCGCAGCACGCCG
>JAHDVN010000666.1 GCA_023384635.1 Thermoanaerobaculia bacterium | reverse complement strand
CTTCGGAATCTTCTACCAGTTTGTGTTGAATATGTTCCATACTATAGGGAATGTTGGAATGAATCAGAAAGACACGCTGCTGCATCGGGCGACTTATCCGCATTGCCATTATTGGAAAAAGAGCCGATACGGGCTAATCCAAAAGCCTTCCTGCGTGAAGATATGCGTCCCACGCGGCCACAAGTCTTTCTCACCAGCGGCTCGACCGGGACGCCCATTTCCAGTTATTACACCGTTCCAGAATTGCGCCAATCCCTGGCCTTGCGTGAAGTTCGTTCGGCGGGTTGGGCGGGTGTTTCCTTCAAAATGCCGCGAGCGACTTTTTCGGGGCGCATGGTGGAACCAGAGCCGAATAGTAAGGGGCCGTATTACCGATTCAATGCGGCGGAAAAACAAGCTTACTTTTCTGCATTTCATCTGCGCCCCGATAGCGCCAGTCAATATGTGAATGTTTTAAATCGCCATAAAATTCAATGGGGTACAGGTTATGCGGTTTCGTTTTACCTGCTGGCGCGCTTCATGCTCGAAGAAGGCATTCCTGCCCCAAATACCCTGAAAGCCATCATTACCACGAGCGAAAAATTGACACCCGAAATGCGTTCTGTAATGGCGCAGGCTTACGGTTGCCGTGTCTATGAAGAATATAGCACGGTTGAGAATGCTATCTTTGCGAGCGAATGTGAACATGGGCGACTGCATATCAGCCCGGATGTCTCGCTGGTGGAAATTTTGCGCCCGAATGGTTCGGCCTGTCTACCGGGCGAGGCGGGCGAAGTGGTAGTGACTTCTCTTGCGAAAACCTATCAACCCCTTGTACGTTTTCGCCTGGGAGATGTGGCAATGTGGGATAATGAGCCGTGCTCCTGCGGGCGCGCGATGCCTATTATCAAAGAAGTTGTTGGACGTATTGAGGATGTAGTCGTCGGTCCCGACGGCAGGCAGATGGTTCGTTTTCACGGAATTTTTGTCAACCAGCCGCACGTTCGTGAAGGACAGATCGTTCAGGAAGCGTTGGATCTTATTCGCGTCA
>JAHDVN010000665.1 GCA_023384635.1 Thermoanaerobaculia bacterium | reverse complement strand
GCCCCGCGTACAGCGCACGCTCAGCAACAAGTACTGGGTCGACGAGCTCTACGACGCGATCCTGATCCGGCCGCTCGCCGCCGTCGCGCGCTTTTTCTGGAAGGTCGTGGACACCCTCGTGATCGACGGCTCGCTCCACGTCGGCGCCTTCCTCACCGAGATCACCGGTGACCTCGGGCGCTTCTCGACGACGGGCAACGTCCGCAACTACGCGCTCTACTTCTTCGCCGGCCTCCTGTTCCTCTTCTGGTGGATGGTGCTCTGACGATGGAGACCCTGCTCGTCCTGCTCTCCGCCGACACGCTGACCCGGCTCGTCTTCTTCCCGGCGATCGCCTGCCTGCCGCTCCTCTTCGCGCGCCGGGACGCGCACGGGCCGGTGAAGGTCTACGCCCTGGTGGTGTCGCTCCTCCACCTCGGCCTCACGCTGCTCTTCGTCGCACGGCACTGGAACGAGGCCGGCTTCGCGTTCCGCGAGGTCGGACTCGACGGCCGCCCGATCGAGTGGATCTCGCTGCCCGGGCTGCGCATCCTCTACGACCTGCGAGTGGACGGGATCTCCATGCCGCTCGTGGTCCTGACCTCCCTCCTCCTGCCCGTCGTGCTGCTCGGCTCGTGGAAGGGCGTGGAGCGTCACTGGCGCGGCTTCGCGGCTTCTCTGCTGCTCCTCCAGACCGGCATCCTGGGCGCCCTGGTGGCGTTCGACCTCTTCCTCTTCTACGTCTTCTGGGAGGTCATGCTGGTGCCGATGTACTTCATCATCGGCGTCTGGGGCGGCGAGCGCAGGATCTACGCCGCGGTGAAGTTCTTCCTGTTCACCATGGCCGGCAGCCTGCTGATGCTGCTGGCGATCCTCTGGCTGGGCTGGACCCACTCGACGCTGACCGGCGGGGTCTGGTCGTTCGCGCTCGACGACATGCTGCGCCTCCAGCTGCCGGTCTCGCAGCAGCTCTGGCTGTTCGGCGCCTTCGCGCTGGCCTTCGCGATCAAGGTGCCGATGTTCCCGTTCCACACCTGGCTGCCCGACGCCCA
>JAHDVN010000664.1 GCA_023384635.1 Thermoanaerobaculia bacterium | reverse complement strand
GAGTTCAAGCAGAAGGACGTCGACCACCACACCGCGGCCGACCTCACGGCGCAGGCGAACCATCTCGGTGTGACGCTCGGCGCCGACATCATCAAGCAGAAGCTCCCCACCCACAACGGCGGCTACAACGCCTTCAAGGGCTACGGCAAGACGCACAAGAAGGTCTACGGCGAGCTGGTGGCCGAGCACCCCGTCGACTACGTGCGCTGGCAGGTCGCGAACTGCTACATGGGCAAGATCGGCCTGATCAACTCGGGCGGCGCCTCCTCCGGCGCCACCGATCTCGCCGAGGCGGTGCGCACCGCGGTGGTCAACAAGCGGGGCGGCGGCATGGGGCTGATCTCGGGGCGCAAGGCGTTCCAGCGCCCGATGGCCGAGGGGGCGGCGCTGCTGCACGCGATCCAGGACGTCTACCTCTGCCCGCAGGTGACGGTGGCTTGAGCGCCGGGCCCACTGCGCCCGGCCCCGGCCCCGGCGCCCCGTCCCGCGGGACGGGCGGGGCGGAGCCCGTCTCGCTCCGGATGGGCGAGCTGCGCCTCCATCTCGTCCCCGACGCCGAGTTCGCGCTCGACGGCGGGGCGATGTTCGGCGTCGTGCCCAAGGCGCTCTGGAGCCGGGTGAAGCGCTGCGACTCCGAGAACCGGATCCCGATGGCGACCAACTGCCTGCTGGTCGAGAGCGGGAGCGACCTGGTGCTGATCGACACCGGCCTCGGTGACCGGCTCTCCGCGCGCGAGATCGAGCAGTTCGCGGTGCGGGCCGCCCGGCCCCGGCTCCCGGACCGGATCCGGGCGGCCGGGTTCGATCTCGAGGACGTCACTCATGTCGTCCTCACCCACCTCCACTTCGACCACTGCGGCTGGAACTGCCGGCAGGGACCGGCCGGTCTCGCCCCCACCTTTCCCCGCGCCCGCCACTGGCTCGCCCGTGGCGAGGTCGAGCACGCCCGGCGCCGCGGCGAGCGGGACGCGCCGAGCTACCGGCCGGAGAACTGGGAGCCGCTGTTCGCGGCCGGCGTCGTGGAGCTCTTCGAC
>JAHDVN010000188.1 GCA_023384635.1 Thermoanaerobaculia bacterium | reverse complement strand
ATCGTCGGGGTGTTCGTGGCGCCGGTGCGGCTCGCGGCGGGGAGCTGGGAGGGGGCGCCGTACGTGGAGGGGGGGGCGGCGCGGCCGCGGCTGGTGCTGCTCGAGGGGCTGGTGCGGTTCGGGGAGCTGGACGGGGTGGCGGGGCAGGAGGCCGTGGTGCTGCTCGCCGAGAGCTCGGGGGGGAGCGGGGAGCGGATCCACCTCGCGGTCGTCGGGCGGCGGGGGGAGGAGGTCGTCTCGCTCTCGACGTTGCTCGTGGGCGACCGACCGAAGATCCGCTCGTTCGCCCTCGCCGGGCGCGAGATCGTGCTGGAGGTCGTCGAGGCGGGGCCGGACGAGGCGATGTGCTGCCCCACCCAGCTGGCGACCAAGGTCTACGCCTTCGTGGCGGGCGTGCTGCGGCCCCTGCGCTTCGAGGTCACCGGCCGGCTCTCGCTGGCGCTCCTCGCGGGCGAGGAGTGGCAGGTGGCCGCGATCGACGGCGAACCGCTGCCCGCGGGCGTGCGGCCGCCCGCGGTTCTCTTCGACGGCGGGCGGATCGCCGGCTTCGCGGGCTGCAACCGGTTCACGGGGACGATCGAGGAGACGGCGCCCGGCGAGATCGCGATCGGGCCCCTCGCGCTCACCCGCATGGCCTGTCCTGGGCCGGCGATGGAAGTCGAGCGCCGCTTCACCGCGAGCCTCGCGGCCGCGACCCGCTGGGGCTACGTCGCGGGGCGTGTCGTCCTCTCCGGCATGGCGGGGGAGACCCCGCGCGCCGTGACCCTGGTGCGCGACTAGCCGCCGGGGCGCGCATGGCGGACGGCGTGGACGTCGCGGCGCTCGAGCAGCTCGGGGTCCTCCTCTGGCGCTTCGGCACCGCGAATGACGCCCAGGACCGCAGCTACCTCGACGAAGCCCGCGACCTGCGCCGGCGCGCCGCGGAGGGGATCCGGGAGCTCGTCGCGGAGCAGCCGCAGCTCGCCGAGCTCTTCCCGACCCTCGCCTGGGAGCTCGAGAGTGGGCACATCGAGGGCTTCGGCTGGTCGAACCTCCTCGACGCCGTGGAGCGCGAGCTCGCGGCGGCACGGGGCGGCTAGGGGCGAAGGTCAGCGCTCGAGGAGCGGCTCGAGGCTGGCGCGGAGGCGCGGGACGTCGTTCGTGGCGGTCTCCCACACCGTCTCCGCGTCGATCCCGAAGTACTCGTGGGCGGCGAGGTTCCGCATCGACCGCATCTGTCGCCAAGGGACGTCAGGGGCGCTCGCCTGCACCTCCTCGGGCAGATGACCGGCCGCCTCGCCGATCACCACGAGGGCGAAGCAAACCGCCTCTAGCGTCTTCGGATCGTTCACGAACTGCTCGCGGGTCATGCCGCTGGTGTAGCGCTCGATGCGCTCGATCGCGCCGAGGATGTCGGTGATCCGAAGCTGCCAGCTCCTAGGCGGCACGGACCGCCTCGGCGAGGATGGCGTCGCGCAGCTCGGGACGGAGGCCGCCTCGGGTGACGAGGTCCACCTCGCAGCCGAGGATCGCCGAGAGCCGCTCCCGCACGTCGAAGACGTGGAAGAGACCGACAGGGCGGTCGAAGTCGACGAGCAGGTCGACGTCGCTCCCCTCGGCCGCCTCGTCGCGGGCGACGGAGCCGAAGAGGGAAAGCGACCTCACCCCGAGGGCACGCAGCTCCTCGCGGTGGTCGTCCAGGCGCCGGAGAACGGTGTCGCGTCGCACGTCGAGATGATACCCGACCGCCCGTTCACCTCCTCTTCCCCCCTCAGCGAACGCTCGCGACCAGCTTCCGCGCGAGGCCGGGGAACTTCTCCGCCGCGCGGGGTGTCTGCGAGAGGTTGATCTCGAAGAGCGTGTCGCCGGTGAGGACGAGCGAGGGGAGGAGGGGGCTGAACCAGGCCGCGTCGCCGAGGCCGGGGACGGGGCCCTGGGCGATCACCTCGCCGGGGGCGACCCCTTCGCTCGCGCGGAAGAGCTCGTTGCCCAGACCCTGGGCGGTGCGCCAGACCTCCCACGCTTCGCGGCCGCCCTCCCAGGTGACGGTGAGGTAGAAGGCCGGGCGCCCCTCTTCGGTCTGCCACTCGCAGGTCGACCACGTCGCCTCCGCCTCGGTCTGGTCGCGCATCGCGATCTTCTCCTCCACCAGCGCCGAGACCTCTGCGTGGTCGAGGAGGTGGCAGGCGTTGCGGTCCCGGGCGGCGGGCGGGCCGGCGGCGGGTGGCTCGCCCGGGGCGGGGGCCGCGGCACTCTCGCCCGCGGAGGGGCCACTACAGCCCGCCAGGGCGAGTGCGAGTAGACAGCAGAGTGATGCGGCCGCCGATGCGCGACCGGGTTGATGCAGGTGGTCCACGAACCCCTCCTCTCTGCCTGTGGGGCACACCTCCGCCGCCGCCCCGTCGCGACGCCGGGCTGCGGTCCCGTCCTGAACTGGCCGAATCTGCGGCGGAGGATACGGCCGCGGCGGCCGGCGTGGCAAATTCCTCTTCCTGTCTGCTCTAGACTCGGCGCCGGACCCGAAAGGAGAGCCTCATGTCGAACCGAGCGAGCAGGATCCTGCTGTCGTGCTGGTTGGTCGTCGCCGCTGCCGGGAGTGCGCTGGCGCAGGCCGAGCCGAAGACGGGCGAGCCGCCGCCGCTCTCGCCCGAGACGCAGGCGGCGATGGCGGCCTGGGAGAGGGCGATGACGCCGGGACCGCAGCATCGGAAGCTGGCCGAGGCGGCCGGGACCTGGAGCTTCCGGGGCCAGCTCTGGATGGAGCCCGGCCAGCCCCCGGCCGAGTCGGTCGGCACTTGCGAGCGCACCATGCTCTTCGGCGGCCGGATCCAGCAGCAGCGGATGACCGGCCAGACCATGGGAGCGGCGTTCGAGGGGATGCTCCTCGCCGGCTACGACAACGTCACCGGCCGGCACTGGTCGGTCTGGACCGACAACTTCTCGACGGCGCCGCAGACGAGCATCGGGAGCTGCGATGCCGCCGGGGTACGGTGCGAGTTCGAGGACACCTACAGCGACCCGATGACCGGCAAGGAGGCCCGGACGCGCACCGTCCTCGTGCGCGAGGGCGCCGACCGCGAGGTGATGTCGACCTGGGCCGTCGGCCCCGACGGCAAGGAGTGGAAGACGATGGAGTTCGTCTACGAGCGGCGGCCGTAGGCGAGGGTAAAGAGGGACAGGCACACATTCCCCCGACCTCCCGGCGACTCGCCGGGGCGCTTCCGGAAATGTGTGCCTGTCCCTCTTTTCCCGTCAGGTTCTGTCAACCCTCGGTGTGATCCTCGGAGCGTCGGCGGCAGCGGGATCGGAAGAGGCCGCCGGGGAGGTGGCGCGATGGCGGATCGGATGCGGACCTGGGGCAGCAACAGTTGGAAGCGAAGCGAGCTCGACTGCCCGCACTGCGGGTGGAAGGGCAAGGGGACCATGAAGATGGTGGACTTCGAGGCGGTCCTGCGCTCCACCGTGCCGGCGGCGTTCCACTGCCCGGCCTGCCTGAAGGAGCTCGGATTCGTCGACTTCTACGACGTTGCCGACGCCAAGGCGCACTGGGACGAGCTCTCGGAGTCGGAGCGGGAAACGGTGCTCGCGAACGAGCGGGCGCAGCGCCGCGACCGCGAGAGCCGGCTCGACGACCCGGCGCAGCTGCCCGACCTGCCGGGCGAGGAGCTCCGCTTCGTCTGGGACTGGCGGCCGGAGGAGGGCGGCGGGTGGATGGTCCTCTCCGAGGGCGAGCGCGTGGTCTGGCGCCAGTCGCTCGGAGCGGTTGGAGATGGCGTGAACGCCTTCGGTCGCCTCGCCCACCTCCTCGTCGCCCGCTACGGCCCCCGCGCCCGCGACCTCGCCGCCACCCCCGCCGCGATCGAGAAGCTCGCCGAGAACGACGCCTGGGTGCACTGGGACAGCTACTTCGTCCCGCCAGTGCTCCTTCGCGGCACCGCGAGGGCGGTGGAGGAAGTGCGGAGGAAGGTGTTCGGGGGTGCGTGCAAGGGGTAGAGACGGATCGCCGGCGCCCGCGGGGCGGCCTTCCCGGCTGTGAAGTGGCTCACTTGACAAGAGCCGGGGGGGGGGGGCGTAGCTTTTCCAGCGACTTGGTCAGAGCGTTCGAACCGAAAGGAGGAGAATCGTGGAGACGCCACGGAAGAGCCGCGCGATTGCCACGGGAATCGGCGCGGACGAGGCGGGCGGCGTGGCCCGGGCGGTTCGGGAGAGCGCGATCGAGAGGCTTCGAGACGAGCTCGCGGGCTCCCGCAGCATCCCGCAGCGCGGGAACCGGGGAGGCGGAACGAGATGAAGAGGCCGTGGCGCGCGAGCACCTATCTGGCAGGGGTCACTCTCTTCGCCCTCGCCTCGATCGCAGCGAAATGCACGATCACGGTCGCTCCCGGAGAACAGACAGGCAACCTCAACCTGAACATCCCCTATCGGAGCCAGCCGGAAGGCTCGATGCTCTGTGGCCCCGCGTGTGTTCTCATGTGGCGGCTCTATGACAAGCTGCCGGAGAGATCAATCTACGAGATTTCAAGCGGGATGGGCTGTGGAAGCTACAATGGATGTTCGCCGGCGGGTATCGCAAACGGTGTGAACGGTTACACCCGGACCTACGATGCGCACGACGAGGGCTACTGGGACGGGCCTGGGAGTGACCTGGCTGACCTCCAGGCTTGGCTTCATTCGCGGCAGTTGCATTCCCTGGCACGCGGGTTCCCGGTCATCACGACCATTTTGGGTGGACTCCATGCAGTCGTGCCGAATAGGGGCAATTTTTCCACCGCGCCTGACGGCACTAGACGGTGGGACTATGTCTTCGTGCACGACCCGTATCTTAGTGAGGGTCCGGACCGTTACTACGTCGCGGGCCAATGGATGGACGCAGTCGAGGATCAGATCATCTCGTCGAGCGCGTTGATGGGTTGGGAGGGCTCGTTCGCCTCATACGCAAACATCCGCGTCCGCGGCTGGTGGGGAACGAGCAATGGGCCCTACATTCCGGTGCCCTGAGAGGAGCGGAGCCATGCAGATCGCGCGGATTCGTCGCAGGTTCGTCGTGGCTGCCGCCCTCCTCGCGGCGCAGGCGCTGCCGTCCGTGGCCGCCGAAGGGGGCCGTTGGTTCCTCGATTCCTGCCCGCCGGGAAGCGCCGCGGGGGCAGCGCGACAGAAGGCCGAGATGCTCGCGGCGAAGCCGGACTCGGACATCTACGTGCCGCACCCGTTCCCGCGGACCGAGGCGGAGGTCATCGCGAATCTCGAGTATCAGTTCCTCGAGTCGTGGATGCAGCACCCGCGTAGTGAGATACCCGGCGGCGTCTGGAGGGTCGTGCGTGCGCTCACGGAAGGCGAGGCCCGGTTCGAGATCGTTCCAGTAACCGACTGGACACCGACCCGCTGCCGGCACGGTGCTCGGCAGGTCGACTTCTACAACGTGGTGCGGGTCCTGTCCGCGCGGACGGGCGAGGAGCTGGCCCGTATTGCTCTGCAGGAGAACGGCCTGCTGTCGGGCTTCGTGACGCCGGCGGCGGACCCGAAGGAGCGCCGGCCGCTTGCGGCGATCCCGTCGATCGCCGACCTGCGCGCCCGGAGCGCCGTCGCCGCGGGGGCGACCGACTTCCAGTATGTGGCGATCGGCAGCCCGAGCCTGCACAGCGACGAGCTCGCCCCGGCCATCGTGTTCCGAAAGGAGGGCCGCGCGTTTCTCGCGGTGCGCGACGGACGGGTCTTCGAGATCGACCTCGAACGGCCGGGCGTGGCGGGCACGCAGGCTTCCGAGTTCGTTCGCGAAGGCCCGCGGCGCGAGGCGGCGATCGCGGCGCGGCGGCCCGGCGAGCACTTCGTCACCGTCGGCTCGGCAGGCCTCGCCGTGGCAGTGCCGCTCGCCGGCGAGAGCGACCCGCCCTGAACCGCCGGAGCGAAGGCCGAAGGACCTGGGTAGGGCGGAGCCGGGGGCGCGAAGCTCGCGGCGGCCGCCTGCCCATCACCCCTCATCCGCTCCCGGCCCCCCGATCGCCGTTCGCACCGCGGCGGCGGCGAGGCCTTCCCCGCTGGTCCAGTCCGGGTCGTTGCGCATCCGCTCGCGGAGGTCGGAGAAGGGCACGTCCGGCAGGTGCGCCGCGAGCCAGGCCGCGCCTTCCCCTACCCAGAGGCTTCCGAGTGCCGGCGCCAGCGCGATCAGCTCTTCCGCCGGCACCACCCCCTCCCGCTCCGCCACCTCGAGGATGAGGAACGGGTTCAGGTTGCGGGTGCCGAAGGCGGTGAAGCCGAGCTTGGGGAAGCGGGTCTTCCGGCGCCAGGTGGGGTAGGCGGCGGGGAAGTGGGTGTAGAGCGCCTGGTCGGTGAGCACGATCAGGAAGAGGCAGAGGACGAAGGGCGCGCGGTCCTCCTCGGGGAGGCACGCCAGGTCGGCCGGGAGGCGCTCGGCGCCGGAGCCGCCGAAGTAGAGGGCGCCGGGATCGCCGGTGATCTCGCCGACGATCTCGCTCGGGCGCTCGAAGGTGAGGGTCGCCAGCTGGGCGGGGAAGCGGCGGTGGAAGTAGGTCTGCAGGTCGTCTCGCATCGTCACTCTCCTGTTCCGAAGCCGGCGGTGGCGTTGTCGGGTTTGCGGTGCAGGAGGCCGAGTGCCTCCTCGAGGTGGGAGCGGAGGATGGCCACCGGCTCCGGGGTGTCCGGCGCGCCGGGCGCGGCCTCGTGGGCGAGGAAGAGGGCGGCGTTGCAGACCTCCTCGATCTCGGCGCCGGAGGCGCCGTCGAGGCGGCGGCTGAGCCAGGCGAGATCGGGTTCGGCGAGCGCGCGGTCGCGGAAGCGGGCGCCGAGGAAGCGGCGGCGCAGCCCGTCGTCCGGCGGCCCGAGCTCGAGCACCTGGTCGAAGCGGCCGGGCCGGTTGCGGAGCGCCTCCTCGACCACCGCCAGGCGGTTCGTGGTGGCGA
>JAHDVN010000187.1 GCA_023384635.1 Thermoanaerobaculia bacterium | reverse complement strand
GCGCCCGCGGTTTGACGAGGAGGATCCTCATCGCCGGCGCCGGGGCGCGGGGCGCGAGCGCGGCCCGGCCGGTCCCCCGGCCACCCGGGGCCGGGCACCGGCCGGCGGCGTCGCTGGAGTCGGTGTCGCCGCGCGGGCGCCGAGCGGCGTCGCCGCCGCCAGGGGCCCGAGCGGCGGCTCGCCGGCGTAGCGCACCCGCTCGAGGAAGAGCCCCGACGGCGGGGCGGTGAAGCGGGCGGGCTCGAGGCCGTCGGCGGACGGATCGCCAGCGAGACCCGCCGCCACGATCTCCGGCGGGAGCGCGCCCATCCCCACCTGGACCAGCACGCCCACCAGGCGGCGGACCATCTTCCAGAGGAAGTGCGAGGCGACCAGCCGCACCAGGAGGAGATCCCCGGCCTCGACCACCTCGGCCCCCTCGACCACGACGAGCGTGCTCTCCTGCTGCGCCGGCTTCTCGCAGAACGCGGCGAAATCGTGGCGCCCCGGGATCGCCGCCGCCGCCCGCCGCATCCTCTCGACGTCGAGCGGGGCGCGCACCCACCAGACGGTCCGCTTGGCGAAGGCGGTGCGGCGGCGCGCGATCTGGTAGAGGTAGCTGCGCTCGGCAGCGTCGTGGCGGGCGTGGAAGCGCGGCGGGGCGGGCGCCACGGCGAGCAGGTTGATGTCGGGGGGGAGCCGCTCGTTGGCGGCGGCGAGGAGCTCGCCCGGCGGCATCGGCTTGCCCGCGGCCTGCCAGCGCAGGTGGGCGACCTGGGCCAGGGCGTGCACGCCGGCGTCGGTGCGCCCCGAGCCGCCGAGCTCCACCTCGGCGCCGAGCGCCTCGGCGCAGGCCCGCCTCAGCTCGCCCGCCACCGTGCGGGCGTTGGCCTGCTCCTGCCAGCCGCGGTAGCGGGTTCCCTCGTACTCGACGGTGAGGCGGTAGGTGGGCATGGGCGGCCGGTTCTCGCGCCGGGGATCTTACCGGCGGCGAGGCCCGCCGGGGCCGGTGAGCGCTGGTAGAATTCCCCCACCGTGCGGAAGATCGCCGACAGCCTCCGCGGCATGGAGGCCTTCGCCCATTTCCAGGACGCCCAGCTCGAGCGCCTCGCCGGGTGCCTCTCGCGCGTTCGCTACCCGGCGGCGGTGACCGTGGTCAAGGAGGGCGATCCGACCCAGGACGCCTACATCGTCGAGCGCGGACGGGTGCGGATCCAGCGCGACACGCCCTACGGGAAGTTCACGCTCGCGCTCCTCAACGAAGGCGACCTCTTCGGCGAAGCGGGCTTCGTCGACGCCGAGGCGCGCTCGACCGACGCCTTCGGCGAGACGCCGACCGAGCTGCTCGTCCTCAACCCGGTGGCCGCCGCCGCGCTCATCGAGCGCGACCTGCGCTTGGCGCTCGCCCTCTACTGGACGTTCTGGAAGAGCCTCTCGAACAAGCTGCGGCAGACCAACGAGCGCCTGACCCGCTTCTTCGCCCAGGGGGCGCCGCGCGCCGCCCGGCCGGTTGCGCCCGAACCGCTCGACGACACCGGCTTCCACGTCGGGATCGGGGCCAAGCAGAGCCTCTTCCGCGAGCAGCGGCTCTCCTCGCTCGAGATCAACCTCCTGGCCTCGCTCTCGCGCGAGCGCCGCCTCGGCGCCGGCGAGGTCCTCTTCCGCGAGGGGGATCCCGGCGAGGAGATGTTCATCCTGCTCTCCGGGCGCGTGATGATCAGCAAGTTCATCCCCGGCGCCGGCGAGGAGGCGCTCGCCTTCCTGGAGCGCGGCGACTTCTTCGGCGAGATGGCGCTCATCGACAACCAGCCGCGCTCCGCCGACGCCAAGGCGCACGAGGGGGAAGCGGTGGTGCTCGCCATCCCGCGCGACGTCGTCGAGGGCCTCCTCGACCCGAAGAAGGTCTCCTCCCTGCGGCTCCTCAAGCTCCTCGCGAGCCTGCTGAGCAAGCGCCTGCGCGAGCTCGACGACAAGATCGTCGGCTGGTACATCCTCGCCGGCGGCTCGGGCCCGCTGCCGCCCGGCGTGCAGGCGGGCTAGCTCTCCGGCCCTCCGCTCGCGCCGAGCGCGAGCGCCTTGCGCGCCAGCGCGGTGAGCGGCGCGCCCGCGGCTTCGGCCGGCGAGAGCCAGGCGGCCTCCGGCCCCTCGGCCACCTGCCCGCCGACCTGGCCACCCGCCGGCTCCCAGCGCGCCGCCCGCACCTCCACCTCGAGGGCCCGGGTCGTGATCGCGTGGCGGAGCCGCCCGAGCGGCGCTCCGAGCCGGAAACGGCCGCCGTAGCGCGCCGTGAGCGCCGCCTCCGCGCCCGCCCCGGCCGGTGCCTCCGGCAGCTCCCAGAGCCCGGCGAGGAGCCGCTCGCCGGCGCCGCGGCGGAAGAGGAGGACCCGTCCCGCCCGCTCCACCCGCGCCACCACCAGCCGTTCCCGCTGCGGCGGGCGCCGCGGGGCCCGGCGCGGCAGCTCGGCGGCGACGCCGCGCCCCCGGCCGGCGCAGAAGGGGGCCAGCGGGCAGGCGCCGCAGAGCGGCCCGGCCGGCCGGCAGAGCGTGGCGCCGAGCTCCATCAGAGCCTGATTCGACTCCCCCGGCCGCTCCCGGTCGAGGAGCGCCCCGGCCGCGGCGGCGATCGCCCGCCGCGAGGCCGCGCGCTCGACCGGCTCGTCCCACGCGAGGAGGCGCGCCACCACCCGCACCACGTTGCCGTCGACCACCGCCACCGGCTCGCCGAAAGCGATGCTCGCCACCGCCGCCGCCGTGTACGGCCCGACTCCCGGCAGCTGCGCGAGCTCGCGGGCGGTCCGTGGGAAGCCCGCGGCCGCGATCCGCCGCGCCGCCGCATGGAGCTGGCGCGCGCGCCGGTAGTAGCCGAGGCCGCTCCAGAGCGCGAGCACCTCCTCCTCGGTGGCGGCGGCGAGCGCCGCGACGTCGGGAAACCGGGCGAGGAATCGCGCGTAGTACGGCATCGCGGCAGCGACCCGCGTCTGCTGCAGCATGAGCTCCGAGAGGAGCACCGCGTACGGGTCGCTCGTGCCCCGCCAGGGGAGCTCGCGGCGGTGCCTCGCGTACCAGGCGGCGAGAGCCGCCCGGGCGGCCGCCGCATCGGTCCGTGTCACGCGCGGTCCGGCCAGAAAAGGAAAACCCCGGCAGGAGGTGCCGGGGGAGGTCCCGATCTTGGGTAGGTTGTCTGTGGCTCAACCCCTGTCATGTAGGGGAATTTGGCGAGACATCTCAAGAGGGGTGGAGGCCGCTGGGGCCTCGGATACTGGGGTGGGACAATCGAATGGAAGCGGGACCTCCCCACGTACCAAGTGAATGCTGGTCAATGGTATAGCAAGGCATGTGCCAGGTCAACGGCCCCGGTTGCGCGCGCCAGACGGCGCCCTCTCTTCAGGGCTATCTGTTGCTATCAAAGATCTTGCTTCTCGCTGTCCGCGACGCTCGCGGGCGACATTTCCCACTCCGGCTGTCCCGTTTTGGCCACCGTGGCCCAAACTGGCACGGCCGTGCGCTCCCTGGGGATGTGGAAATCGCGTGCTATGCTCCCGCTCCCCGCCCGATCGGGGCCGCCCGCAAGGGCGGACCGAATCGTTTTCCACAACCTGTGGAAACCCTGTGGAAGGCGAGCCTTCGACCATGAACGACTCCCCCTGGTACGACCTGCGCGAGCGCCTCGCGCGCGAGCTCGGCAGCGAGCCCTTCGAGACCTGGCTGGCGCCCCTCTCCGGACGGGCCGAGGGGGACCGGCTGATCCTCTCCGCCCCCACCGCCCGCTTCCGGAACTCGCTCGAGGAGTCGTTCCTCGAGCGGATCGCCGAAGCCTGGCGTCAGGCGCGCGGCGCCGCCGCCGCGGTGGTGGTGGAGGTCGAGGACCGCCGGCGGGGGGTCGAGGCGCCCGCCCCGCCGCAGCTCAACCCGCGCTACCTCTTCGACACCTTCGTCGTCGGCAGCTCGAACCAGTTCGCGCACGCCGCCGCCCGCGCGGTGGCCGAGAGCCCGGCGCGGAGCTACAACCCGCTCTTCCTCTACGGCGGCGTCGGCCTCGGCAAGACCCATCTCCTGCACGCCATCGGCCATCAGATCGCCAGCCGACACACCGCGCTGCGCATCGGCTACCAGACGGCCGAGCAGTTCGTGAACGACCTCATCGCGTCGATCCGCCACAACCGGATGCCGGAGTTTCGCGAGCGGCAGCGGAGCATCGACGTGCTGCTCGTCGACGACGTCCAGTTCCTGGCCGGCAAGGAACGGACGCAGGAGGAGTTCTTCCACACCTTCAACACGCTCTACAGCAGCCAGAAGCAGATCATCCTCTCCTCCGACTCCCCACCCCGCAACATCCCGGCGCTCGAGGAGCGGCTCCGTTCGCGCTTCGAGTGGGGTCTGATCGCCGACATCCAGCCGCCGGACCTCGAGACGAAGATCGCCATCCTGCGGCGCAAGGCCGAGCTCGGCGGCGTCCACCTGCCCGACGACGTCGCCCTCTTCGTCGCCAACCAGGTGCGGGCCAATATCCGCGAGCTCGAGGGTCTGCTCAACCGGGTGCTCGCCTTCTCCTCGCTCACCGGCCGCCCGCTCTCGCTCGACCTGACACGCGAGACGCTGCGCGACATCCTCGACGAACGGGGCCGCCGCTCGACGGCGCCCGAGGTGATCAAGTTCGTCGCCCGCCACTACGGCCTCAAGGTGAGCGAGATCAAGAGCCGCTCGAACGCCAAGCAGTTCGCGTTTCCGCGGCAGGTGGCGATGTACCTCTGCAAGCAGCTCACCGACCTCTCCTATCCCGAGATCGGCCGCCAGTTCAACGACAAGCACCACTCGACCGTCATCTATTCGGTCGAGAAGATCTCCGAGCTGCGCAAGGGCGACCCCGAGCTCGACCGGGTCCTCGAGACGCTGGCCAAGCACTTCGCCTGATTTCCACAGCCGCGGGCGCCTGCCTGTGGAGCAGCGCCGGCGTCCCGCCCTCCCCGGCCGTCTTCCACAGCCTCTCCGCAGCCGATTTCCGCCGCACGCGGATGGCCCCGGCGCCGCGCCGTCGCGGACCCGGAACGTTTTCCGCGCCGCCGCGGCCACCGGGGACTACGGCTTCTGGCTTTGAGCTATATTTCCTCTCCGTAGCCTTAGGAGACCCGCGATGGAGATTCGTCTCAAGCGCAGCGAGTTCCTGACCGAGCTTGCCCCGATGCAGGGGATCGTCGAGCGGCGCACCACCATCCCGGTGCTCTCCCATCTCCTGCTCTCGGTGCGCGGCGACCGGCTCCATCTCGCGGCCACCGACCTCGACGTCTCGCTCACCTCCTGGGTCTCCGGAGAGGTCGGGCGCGAGGGCGCGATCGCCGTGCAGGCCAAGAAGTTCCTCGAGATCGTGCGCGCCGCCTCGGCCGAGGAGGTGCTGCTCACCCAGGAGGAGGAGCGCGGGCTCGCGATCTCGTTCGGGACGGCGCGCTTCCGGATCCACGGCCTGCCGGCCTCGGACTTCCCGACCCTGCCCAACGTCGAGGCGCGGGCGGAGGTCTCGCTGCCGCTCGGCCGCTTCCGCCGCTTCGTCTCCAAGGTCCTCTTCGCGGTCTCGAGCGAGGAGTCGCGCTTCCAGCTCTCCGGCGCGCTCGTCCACCTCAAGGAGGGTGCGGTCGAGATGGTCGCCACCGACGGCCACCGCCTGGCCCTCATCGAGGGAGCGGTGGCGGAGGCGAAGGGGGACGACAGCGTGCTCGTGCCGCGCAAGGCGCTCCAGGAGCTGCTCCGCTTCGAGGGCGAGGAGCAGCTGGTCTTCCGGCGCGGCGAGCACCACCTCTCGTTCGTCGCCGGCCGCCGCGAACTCGTCTGCCGCATCCTCGAGGGGACCTTCCCGGACTACGAGCGGGTGATCGCCAAGCAGAACGACAAGAAGGTCCTGGTCGACCGCCGCGGCCTCGGCGAGATGGTGCAGCGCATTGCGCTCATCACCGGCGACCGGGCGCGCGGCGTGCGCCTCTCGTTCGCCCCCGGGGAGATCACGGTCTCGGCCGCGAACCCCGACCTCGGCGAGGCGAGCGAGTCGCTCGCCTGCGAGTACGAGGGGGAGGCGATCCGGATCGGCCTCAACCCCGACTACCTCGGCCAGTTCCTCGCGGCGGTCGAGACCGAGAAGGTCCTCTTCGAGCTCAAGGACGAGAACAGCCAATGCCTCGGCTCGCCGCTCGGCGGCGAGGACGGGCGCTACCTCTGCGTGATCATGCCGATGCGGATCTGAGCCGCCGGCACCCCGCACCTCTCACTTCGCGTGCTCGCCCACCTCGCGCTGCGCGACTTCCGCAACGTCGAGCGGGCGAGTTGGCGCCCCGGCCCCGGCGCCCAGCTCCTGCTCGGCGGCAACGGCGCGGGCAAGACCACCCTGCTCGAAGCGATCTACCTGCTCGCCACCACGCGGAGCTTTCGCACCAGCCAGCTCGCCGACTGCTGCCGCGCCGGCCAGAGCGCCTTCCACCTCTCCGGCGAGATCGGAGAGAGCGCGCGCCGCGTGGAGGTGGGCTGGCGCGCGGGGGGGCAGCGCCACCGCGCCGTCGACGGCGTCGAGCTGCCGCTCGCCGAGCACCTCGCCGTCCAGCCGGTGCTCGCCTGGACGAGCGCCGAGGGGGTGCTCCTCTCCGGGCCGCCCGGGGTGCGCCGCCGCTTCCTCGACCGCGCCCTGGTCTCGTGGCGCCCGGCCGCGCTCGGGGTGCTGGGCCGCTACCAGCGGGCCCTCGCGAGCAAGCGGGCGTTGCTGGCGCGCGGCGAGCGACGCGGCCTGGAGGCGTGGAACGAGCTGCTGGCCCGCGAGGGGGCGGAGGTCGCCGCCCGGCGCGCCGAGCTGGTGGCCGCGCTCGCCGCGCGCCGGGCGCGGCGCCCCGGCGAGGTCGGACGCCTCCTGCCCGAGGGGGGGGTCGCCGACGAGCCGGCGCCGC
>JAHDVN010000663.1 GCA_023384635.1 Thermoanaerobaculia bacterium | reverse complement strand
CGGACGACGGCTTCCTCAGCCTCTTCGATCGCACCGTGGCGCGCCTCGACGCCTACCTCTCCGAACGGACCTGGTGGCAGCGGCGCTACCAGGAGGGGCCCCGCATCGCCTACTTCTCGGCCGAGTTCGGGCTCGCCGAGTGCCTGCCGATCTACTCCGGCGGGCTCGGCGTGCTCGCCGGCCACCACCTGAAGAGTGCGAGCGACCTCGGGGTGCCGCTCACCGGGGTGGGGCTGCTCTATCAGCAGGGCTACTTCCGCCAGTACCTGGCGCGCGACGGCTGGCAGCAGGAGCTCTACCCGACCAACGACTTCGCGAACCTCCCGGTGCGCGCGGTCGCCGGGGAGGGGGGTCTGCCGCTGCGCGTGGAGGTCGAGATCGCCGGCGAGCGCTGTCTCGTCCAGGTCTGGCGCGTGGAGGTGGGACGGGTGCCGCTCGTGCTGCTCGACACCAACGTCGAGGAGAACCCGCGCCACCTGCAGGACATCACCGACCAGCTCTACGGCGGCGACGGCGAGACGCGGATCCGCCAGGAGATCGTGCTCGGCATCGGTGGCATGCGCGCCCTCGCGGCGATGGGGCTGCACCCCGACGTCTGCCACATGAACGAGGGACACTCCGCCTTCCTCGCCCTCGAGCGGGCCGCGGCCCTGATGCGCGACGCCGGCCTCTCGTTCGGCGAGGCATTCGAGGTGGCGCGAGCCGGGCAGGTCTTCACCACCCACACGCCGGTCCCGGCGGGCTTCGACGTCTTCCCGCTCGAGCTCTTCGACCGCCACTTCCGCGGCTACCTCGAGCGCACGGGGATCGCCGCGCGCGACCTCCTCGAGCTGGGGCGGGCGCGGCCGGGAGAGGAGTCGCGCGAGTTCCACATGGCGGCCCTCGCGCTGCGCGCCTCGGGCAGCGCGAACGGGGTCAGCGAGCTCCACGGCGAGGTCTCCCGGCGGCTGCTCGCGGTGCACGTCCCGGGCCTGCCCGCAGCGGAAGTGCCGGTCGGGCACGTGACCAACGGCGCGCACGTGCGCAGCTGCGTCTC
>JAHDVN010000186.1 GCA_023384635.1 Thermoanaerobaculia bacterium | reverse complement strand
AGGCGAGCTCGACCGCGCGGACCCCCGCCGGCACGACGACGCCGAGGAAGGCGCCGTTGACGGTCAGCGTCTCGAGGCGTCGCCCTGCGGCCTCCGCTCGCCAGCCCGCCGGACCCGGAATCGAGGTGGCGAGCAGCCGCTCGCCGCCGCCGCCGACCGCGAGCCGCAACCGCCCCGGGCGCGCGTGCTCGGCGGTCACGCCGCCCGGCTCCCCCGGGCGCGGAGCGAACCCGCGGCCGCGCGTCTCCCCGGCGAGCAGCGCCACCCGGCGGCCGTCGTCGAGGCCGGCGATCCACGCCCCGATCCCGGCGCGCGGGACGCTCTCGACCGCCGTCGGCAGGAACCAGCGGGGGAGCGCCTCCGGGTTGCGCTGCAGCTCGTACAGCTGCGGCAGCGCCTCGCCCCGGTCCACCCGCGTCCACCCGTCGAGCGGGGGAAGGAACTGGTTCGTGACCGCCGCCCGGACGTTCAGGAAGTCGAGGAGGGGGTGGCCGAGCTTGCCGAGCGGGCTGAAGTACCGCTGGGTCGACGGCGAGAACCCGAACGCCGCAGCGAGGACCTCGACCAGTTCCTGCGGGGCGAGCGGGTTGTGGGGCCGGATCTCGGCGATCCCGTAGACCGGCAGCAGCGAGGGGTAGACGAGGAAGTCGTGGCCCGTCGCCCGCCAGGGTCCACCCGGAGCCGCCACCTCCTCCTGGAGGCGCGCGACGAAGGCGGTGGCGGGATAGAAGTGGCGCACCTCGCCGCGCGGCAGGACGGCCCGGCCCCAGCTCCCGAGGTCGAGCAGCAGCGCGGCAGCCAGCGCCGCGCTCGCGGCGCGCCGGTGCCGGCCCGCGAGGGCGGCGGCGAGGAGGATCAGCAGCCAGGGCCCGAGGACGAGTCGCGGCGGCCCGGCCGCGAGGCTCGCGAGGGCGGCGAGGCCCACCGCGAGCAGTGCACGCGGGCGCCGCAGGCCGCCGAAGAGAGCGTCGGCTCCGTGGCCCGCCACCAGGGCGGCGGCCAACAGGCCGGCCGGCAGGAAGCGCGAGTCCTCGGCGAGCCCGAGGCCCGGCAGCCGGGAGACGAGCCACCCGAACGGCAGGAAGTCGCCGAGGGCGAGAAGCGTGGCCACGAAGAAGAGAACGAATGGCCAGAAGCGGCGCGGGAGCCGCCTCGCCACGGCCAGCGCGAGCCCGGCCAGCGCCACGACGCCGAGGTAGGCGGTCGTCGCGTAGGTCCAGTGCGTCCGCGGCGCAAGCCGGGCGGCGGGCACCGGCGGCCAGTGGGGTGCGGGGTGCAGCGGGCCGCGCAGGAAGCGACCGCTCTCGCCCGCGAACCAGCTGGCGGGCTCGCCGAGCCGCGCCTCTGCGAGCGAGACGCGGCGGGCCGCGTGCTCGTGGGCCCGCTGGCTGCCGCGCGCGAGCTCGAGGAACGGCAGCCACTGCGGCGCGGCGAGCATCAGTCCGAGCAGGCCGGCCGCCGCGCCGGCGGCGAGCGCGCGCACCAGCGGGACTCGCCGGGACCGCAGGGCGAGGACCGAGACGCCGGCGAGCAGCACCGCGGCGAGGGCGACCTCCGGGTGGCCGGCGAGCAGGAGCGCCGCCGTGAGCAGGGCCCCGGTGGCCACCCGCGGGACCGTGGGGCGGCGGGCGACGGCGAGCGTGGCGAGGACTACCCACGGCGCCCAGGCGGCGCCCGCGCTCAACGGGAAGCTCGCCCAGCCGAGCAGGGCCCCGCCGTAGGCATAGGAGGCGGCCGCCAACCAGGCGCCGCGGGCGCGGAGGCCCACGGCCCGGGCGAGGAGCCAGGTGCCCGCGGCGGCGACGAGGAGCTTCAGGAGCAGCGCGGCGAGAAGGGAGTGCTGGATCTCGACCGCACGCGCCAGCATCGCGGTGGGCGACAGCACCTGCGCCTGCGGGTTCGCCCACAGGTTCGAGCCGCCGTCGAGCAGGTCGGACCAGAGCGGGAGCCTGCCACCGGCGAGCGCGTGCCGGACCTCGAGCTCCCAGGGCAGGAGCTGGTAGACGGCGTCGTTGAGCGCCGCATCGAACGGGTCGGGGGGCTCGAGGGGCGCGCTGCCCGGGACCGTCCCGGCCAACGCGGCGGTCGGCACCAGGAGGCGCTCGCCGAAGAGCCACGGCGCGAGCAGCAGCCAGGGGGCGAGCGCCACCACCCCGAGCACCCGCGCCGGCAGCCGCCTCCCGAGCCCGCGCGCTGCCAGGAGGAGGAGCCCGGCGAGCAGCGCCTCGACCGCCGCGAGGGAGACGAGGAGGCGCGGGTCGAAGTGGATCATCGGCGGCGGCGCGGCGAAGGCGAGGGCGGGCGCGTCGGGATCGGCTCCCGCCTAGCGGACGCGAGGCCCGAGGCCGAGCGCCACCTTGATCCGGAACCAGCGGTTGCGGGCCTTCCAGAAGCGGCTCGCCTCCATCCAGGCGATGCGAGCGCGGGCCTCCTCGTGTCGCGCTTCTGCTGTCGCCAGGCTCTCGCGGAGATGCGTGGCTTCGCTGGCGAGCCGTGCGACCTCGGCCGCGAGCCGGCCCTTCTCCCGCGACAGGCGCTCGAGCTCGAGCCGGGCGCGCCGCAGGCGGGCCTCCTCGAAATGCCCGAGGAAGCGCTCCTCGGCGAGGCGGCAGAGGTCCGCGAGCTCGTCGGGCCGCGCCGGGCCTCTGCGCGCCTCGACGATCAGGACGTGGGGGAGTCCCGGGAAGTCGTCGCTGCGCTCGTGTCGCTCCAGGTTGCGCAGCCAGGCCCGCGGCGACTCTCCGTACGCGGGCCACTCGAGGTCGTCGAAGCCGCAGGCATGGAGGGTCCGCTCCAGGAAGCTCCGGTCCCAGAGGAAGCGGTGCTCCCAGCCGTAGAAGGCGCGGTTGAGCTCCAGGGTGCCGCGGTCGGCGCCCGGGGCCGATCCGGCCGGCCGGAAGTGGGTCGCCAGCACCCACTCGAGGTTCGGCGTCGAGAGGCGCAGCCAGCCGCCGGGCTCGAGCACCCGGTGGGCCTCCGCGAGGAAGCCGATCGCCTCGTCGAGGGCGAGATGCTCGAGGAAGTGCTCGGCGAACACCGCCGAGACGGAGCGGAAGCAGAGGCCGGCGGTCACGTCGACCACGGCGTCCACGCCGGGGAGGATCTGGAGGTCGACGTTGATCCATCCCGGCAGCGGCGTGCGCCCGCAGCCGACATGGAGCAGAACGCGCCGGGGTGGCGGAAGGGGGTCGTTCACGGGGCGAAAGCGATGCGGGATCGGTTGTCGATGGGCGAAAGTACCACGCCGCCCGTAGACTCCGCTGTGTTCCGAGCCAGACGGGCCGACTCGGCGGCGAGCCGGGTGGCGAGCTCACCAGCCAGCAGGGACGGGAATCGGACCTGGGGATGAGCGTCGAGCGCAAGGCTTCATGGCGGGTTCCCGCCGGCGGCTTCGTGGCGGCCGTGTTCGTGCTGCTGCTGGCGCGGCTCGCCGAGCTCGCGCGGCGATTCGCGGCCGATCTCGTCTACTGGGATCAGCTCGATTTCCTCGACCCGTTCTTCCGGGAGGCCTCCCTGCTCGAGGCCTTCGTCTGGCAGCACGGGCCGCACCGCCAGGGGCTCGCGGCCGTCGCTTACGCCCTGCTGCTGCCGCTGAGCTCCTGGAGCGGGCGAGCCGAGGCCTTCGTCACGGTGGGGCTGCTGGCCGCGGGCTGTCTGCTCCTCTGGCGCGCTGTTCACCTTCTCACTGGGGAAACGAGGCCCTCGGACATCTTCCTCCCCTTGGCGTGCTTCTCCCTCTCCGCCAACGATCTTCTCGTCGGCGCGCAGAATCTCGCGAACGGGCCGCTTCCGTTCCTCCTCGTGGCGCTGACGGTGTGGGCCCTCCAGGTGGAGGAGCGGAGGTGGCGTTGCGCGTGGCTCGCGCTGCTCGGTGCCGCCGCGGTCTACACCGGGTTCGCCCTGTTCCTCGTGCCGGCCGTCCTGGTGCTCCTCGCACTGGAGGTGCGCGCGGCGCGAGGCGGGGGCGAGAAGGGGATCGCGCTCGCGGGAGCCGCCGGGGTGCTGCTCTCGGCGGGCTCGTTCTTCGTCGGCTATCGCTGGTTGCCGGCCGTTCCCTGCTTCACCTGGACGCTCCCCCCGCGGGACTACCTGGGCTTCCTCGCCGGGCTCTCGGGGCGGGCGTGGGGGGTGGTCCCGCCAGCGGCCGTGCCGGCCTCTCGGCTGCTGGCGGCGGCGAGCCTCGCGCTGCTGACGGCGACCGCCGCCGCCGGCCTGCTCGGCCTCTCCTGGATGCGGCGCCCGGGCGCGGAGGGGGCGAGCCGGCGCCTGGTCGGCCGCACCGTCTTCGTGCTCTGCTCCTTCAGCCTCTTCCATACACTCTTCACCGCCCTCGGGCGGACCTGTCTCGGGCCGGAGGCGGCGCTCGCTTCGCGCTACACGATCTACTCGGTTCCGGGACTCTGTGGCGTCTATCTCGCCACTCGTTCGCTGTGGACGAGAGAGAGTCGGCACCGCAAGCTGGCAGCTGCCGCCATCCTGCTCCTGGTTGCGCTCCTGCTCGCCAAGGAGCGCTTCTGGCGCATCGAGTGGGCGAACGGAGGCTGGGTGGGGGCGAAGAAGCAGGAGTGGAGCGAGTGCTTCCTGCAGCACCGGGAGATCGAGCGGTGCGACAACGAGGCGCAGATCGCGTTGTTTCCGAGTGCGTCGCGGGAAGCGTCGCGGGTCGAGGAGAAGCTGGAGTACCTCGAGGCGCACGCGCTCAGCCTGTTCCGCGGCGAGCCGAGGGGCCCGGCCCCGTAGGTCGGCCGCACGCTCACACCGGCAGGCCCGCCGCGCTACGCTCTGCGGTGCTGGGGAAGGAGCCGAGACGATGGGCGAGAAGAGCGGTTGGGAGAGCTTCTTCGACGGGCACGCGCCGGTCTACGAGGAGAACTGCTTCACGAAGAACACGCTGGCCGAGGTCGACTTCGTGGTCGAGACGCTCGCTCTCGCGCCGGGCGCCCGGGTGCTCGACGTCGGCTGCGGCACCGGGCGGCACTCAATCGAGCTGGCGCGGCGGGGGTTCCGGGTGACCGGGATCGACCTCTCGGCGGGGATGCTCGCCGAGGCGCGCCGGCGCGCCGAGGCGGCGGGGGTCACGGTCGACTTCCGGCAGGCGGACGCGACCCGCTTCGCCGTCGACGTCCCGCACGACGCAGCGATCTGCCTCTGCGAGGGGGCGTTCGGCCTGCTCGGGCGCGGGGACGACCCGATCGAGCAGCCGCTCTCGATCCTGCGGCGGATCGCGGTGGCGCTCGCGCCGGGGGCGCCCTGCCTCTTCACCGTCCTCAACGGCTACGCCATGGCACGGCGGCACGGCTACGAGGGCGTGGCCGCCGGGAGCTTCGAGCCGCTCGGCCTCACGGAGCGCTCGGACGTCTCCCCCGGAGGGGTGCCGGCGGGAATCCCCGGGGGCACGGAGCTGCGCGAGCGGGGGTTCGTCCCCCCCGAGCTGGCGCTCCTCTTCCGCACCGCCGGGCTCGCGGTGGAAGCGATCTGGGGCGGCACCGCCGGCGACTGGGGCCGCCGCCCGGTCGCGCTCGACGAGATGGAGATCATGGTCCTGGCGCGCGCCGGCGCGGGGGGCGAGGCGGCGCTGCCGAAGCTCTACAGCGACCGCGCCGACTGGTTCCACCTGCTGACCGCCCCCGAGGAGTACCGGGAGGAGGCGGCCTTCTACCGCGGCCTGCTCGAGTCGCGCTCCCTCTCGCCGCCGCGCACCCTGCTCGAGCTCGGCAGTGGCGGCGGCAACAACGCCTCCCACCTCAAGGCCCACTTCGACCTCACGCTCGTCGACCTCTCGCCGCGCATGCTGGCCGCGAGCGAGCGCCTCAACCCGGAGTGCGAGCACCTCGTCGGCGACATGCGCACGGTGCGGCTCGCTCGGCTCTTCGACGCCGTCTTCGTCCAGGACGCGATCGCGCACCTAGCCACCGAGGAGGATCTCGCGCTGGCGATGGCGACCGCCTTCGTCCACTGCCGGCCGGGCGGGGTGGCGCTCTTCGCGCCCGACTTCGTCCGCGAGACCTTCCGGCCGGGGGCCGACCACGGCGGCCACGACGGCGGCGGCCGGGGGCTGCGCTACCTGGAGTGGTATTGGGACCCCGATCCCGGCGACACGACCTACCGGACCGAGCTCGTCTACCTGATGCGCCACGAGGACGGGCAGATCGAGGTCGAGCAGGACCGCTTCGAGCTCGGCCTCTTCGCCCGCGCCGACTGGCTGCGCCTGCTCGCCGCCGCCGGCTTCGCGCCCGAGGCGATCCTGCACCCCGAGGCCGGCGAGGGCCCCGGCGCCGAGCTCTTTCTCGGCCGCCGGCCGGCGGCGGACGCCGCGGCGGCGGGCGCGGCGGCGGAGGAGGGCTAGGATCGGCCGGTGAGCTCCGGAGGAGAGATCGGCCGGGGGCGCGCCGCGGAGCACCGGCGGCGCGTCGCCCCGAGGGCCGGCGCGTGGCTGCTCGCCGCCGCCCTGGCGCCGCTCGCTGTGCCCGCTCAGGAGCCGGCGCCGGCACGGATCCGCGGAGCCGCGCTCGGCGGCGGCCAGAGCATCGAGCTGGTGTTCGCCTGGCGCTTCCAGCCCGGCGACGATCCCCGTTGGGCCGAGCCGGGCCACGACGACGCGGGCTGGAAGACCACCGAGCCGGCGCGGGCCGACGGGGTGCTCCCCGCCGGAGCGGAGCCGCGCGTCGCCTGGTTCCGCCGCCACCTCGAGGTCGACGCGGGGGCGGCCCGGAGGCCGCTGCGGCTCACCGCAGTCGCGGCGGGCGAGCTGCGCGTCTACCTCGACGGCGCGCTGCTGCTCGAGACCCACGGCGGGCAGCCCGAGCCAGGGACCGCCGCGGCCGGGACCTGGGTGAACCTCCGTCTCGCCGGCCCCGGCCGCCACCTGCTCGCGGTGCGCTACGCGCCGGCAGGCGCGGCGCCCGGCGGCGACCCGGGCCGGCCC
>JAHDVN010000662.1 GCA_023384635.1 Thermoanaerobaculia bacterium | reverse complement strand
AGGTCGTGCCGGACGGCTTCGCGGCTCTCGCCGCCGGTGGCTTCGACGGTGCGGCCGCGGTCGCCGCTCTCCAGCGCTACGATCCCGCGACCAACACCGTCGCCAACCAGACCGCGATGCCGGCCGGCAACTACGCCCACGCGGTCACCGCCCGCGGGACGTTCATCCACGTGCTCGGTGGCTCGTCGACCGGCGCCGCCGGCACGACCCACTATGTCTACGACACCGTCGCCGGCACCTGGGCGACGGCGGCCGCGCTGCCGTTGGCGGTGCAGTACCCGGCGGCGGCGAGCGACGGAACCCTCGTCTACGTCCTCGGCGGCAACACCACGGACCTCACCGACGTCCAGGTCTACGATCCCGGCACGAACACCTGGTCGGCCGGCACCTCGATGACCGTCGGCCGCGGTGGCCCCGGGGCCTTCTTCGACGGCACTTTCCTCTGGGCGGTCGGCGGCGGCTGGGTGAGCTATCTCACCTCCACCGAGTACCACTCCGGTGGCGTCTGGACCGGCGGTGGGCCGCTGCTCAACGCCGGCGGGCGCACGATCGGCGTCGCCTACGGCGCCGGCCTCGCGGTCAAGGCGGGTGGCTGGAGCGGGGCCTACATGGACGCGGCCGAGTCGATCACCTGCGAGGTCATCGTGCCGCCGACGCCGTCGGTGCTCGAGATCCCCACCCTCTCTCCGGTCGGGCTCGGCGGTCTCTCCCTGCTCCTCGCGGGCGGGGCGATCGCGCTGCTGCGCCGCCGCCGCCGGTAGCTCTGCGGGTCGGCGGTACCGAGGGCCCCGGAGCGAGGCTCCGGGGCCCTTTCTCGTGGTCCGGGATCAGGGGCGGGCAGGCGGACCGCCGGCCCGGGACAAGCGCCGCAGCGCGACGGCGTAGCGCAGCCCCTCGGCGGTGCGGGCCGGGTACCAGGCGAGGAGCTCGCCGTCCGCCCGCAGGGCGAGCGGGCCGCGGTCGAGTCTCCAGGCGTCCGCCTCCGGTTCGGCCGGTCGCGCGAAGTCCGCGAGGTCGCGCGGCAGGCGGAAGTCGTACGGCT
>JAHDVN010000185.1 GCA_023384635.1 Thermoanaerobaculia bacterium | reverse complement strand
CTCGGCCTCGGCGGCCGCGGCGGGGAAGTCGCTCTCGCCGGCGGGGACCTTCAGCTTCCTGGCCATGATCGCGAACAGCTCGCGTCGCCCCGCCTCGTCCTGCGGCGGGAAGAGCGGGATGTGGACGTCGAGCCGCCCCTGGCGCTTGAGGTCGACCTCCAGCAGGTCGGGGCGCGAGGTGGCGAAGACCCAGACGATCCGGCCCCGGTTCTTGGTGTCCGCCATCTCCTGGGCGAGCATCGAGTAGATGCGCCCCGAGAGACCGGAGTCGCCGACGCCCCCCTCCCGGCGGCCGGTCGCCTGGTCGGCCTCGTCGACGAAGACGACCACTTGGCCGAGCGCCTTCAGGACCCGGAAGATCGTCTCCAGGTTTCCCTCCGTCGCCCCCACCCACTTGTCGCGGAAGTTCTTGATCTCGACCATCGGCACGCCGAGCTCGCCGGCCCAGCACTCGACGAGGTAGGTCTTGCCGGTGCCGATGCGGCCGGTGATCAGGTAGCCCATCGGCAGCGCCCGCGTCGCGCCGGCCTTCAGCAGCCGCGCGTCCTCGCGCAGCCAGCGCTTGGCGGCGTCGTGGCCGGCGACGCGGTCGAGGTCGTAGGGGGACTCGACGAACTCGAGCAGCCCCTGGCACTCCTTCTCGATCAGCTCCTTCTTGATCTTCGCGAGCTCCGCCGCGGTCAGGCTCTCGCCCGCGCCCACCGTGCGCAGCAGCAGGGAGCGGACGTTGGCGCGCGACAGGCCGACCAGCTTCGGCGCCATCGCCGGCACCGGGAGCTCGCAGCGCGCGGGGGCGCCGGGGATCGCGGCGAGGGCGAGGGCCACGTACTCGGCCATCTCCGCCTCGGTCGGCAGCTTCAGCTCGAGCTTGGCGGCGAACGGGTTCTCGACCACCTGACGGTGGAGGTCGTTGACGTTCGGCGCGATCAGGCAGGTGACCACCGGCGAGGCGGTGATCGCCGGGTCGGTCGACCAGTCGAGGACACGGATCAGGTGCTCGGCCGGCTCGCCGGCGAGGTGCAGCGCGTCGCCGCGCGGCACCAGGAACTGGGCGTGGTCGAGCACCAGCGCCACGCGCACCGGGTCGGGGGCGCGTCCGCCCTCCTCGCGCGGCCGCGTGCGGTGGAGCCCGGCGCGCAGGAAGCGGTCGACGAGCTCCAGCGCCCGCCGCGGCTCGCGCGGCAGCAGCTGGGCCCGCTCGAGCGCCGCGCCCGGATCCCGCTCGTCGCGCGCCGTGCCGTCGGCGAAGGCGGTGCCCTGGAACGAGTCGAAGACCTTCAGCCACTTCTGGAAGAGGTCGCTCCCCTTGCGCACCCGCAGGCCCTTGCCGCGGTCGTAGAAGACGACGACCTCGAACGGCGCCAGGAGCGTCTCCTCGAGGAACTGCCAGAGCGGGACGAAGCGTGGCGCCCCGTCTGTGCCCGCCGAGGGCACGAGGTCGAGCACGTTGCCGTGGAGGAGGAACTGCGAGGCGGCGCCCGAGACGAAGAGCCGCCGCATCGTCTCGGCCCAGGCCGGCATCTGGGGGGCGCCCGGCGCCGCCTCCGCGCTCACGTCGTCCTCTCGCCCTCGTCGCGGGTCAGGATCTGGGGCGGGGCGGCGCTGCTCTCGACCCCGAGGTCGGAGAGGAACTCCTCGTGCTGGCGCATCCACGAGTCGTTCTCCGAGAGCGTTCCCGCGACCGAGTCGATGCGCGCCGAGAGGCTCTCGGCGTTTCTCGACATCGCCGCCTCCTCGCGCAGCAGCTCGACCTGCTGCTCGACGCGCTGGAGCTCGGAGGCGAGGATCTGGCGCGCCTCGCCGGCGCGGCCGAAGTTCTCGAGGCGCCGCTCCTTGAGCTCGAGCAGCGACTGCTTGCTCTTGCGCAGCGCCTCGGAGGCGGGGGCGAGCGCGGCGATCTCGGCGCGCAGCGCCTCGACCTCCCGCTGCAGCCCGGCCGGGTCGACGGTGCCCATCTGCCGCTCGAGCAGCTCGAGCGAGACCGACAGGCGCAGGAAGAGCCAGAGGAGCTGGTCGAGGCTGCGCCAGCGCTGCTCGTCGATCACCGAGAGGCCGCCGGGGCGCAGCGTCTCGTAGACCTTCTGCACCTCGCGGCAGTTGGCGGTCAGGGCCTCGAAGCGCCGCCGCCCGGCCGGCGAGAGCTCCCCGAGCCAGGCCTCGACCTGCTGGACGGTCGTCGTGCGCTCCCCCTCCAGGCGCTTGGCGCGCACCAGGTCGCGGAAGCGGGAGCTGGTGGCGGTCAGGTAGAGGTAGGCGAGCTCGCCGGCGATGCCGAGCAGCCAGAAGCCGGGATTTCCGAATCCGAGGATCGCGGTGACCACCAGCGCCAGCTTGTTCCAGGGCACCGGGCCGAGGCCCCGGACCGCGGGCCGGCGGTGGAAAGCCTCGCGGACGAGCTCCCAGAAGGAGGGATCGCGCGCCGCCATCACGCCTCAGGCGGGCACGGCCCCGCCGGTGACCCCCTGGAAGAGCGTCGTGACGAGCTCGACCGTGCGCTGGAACTCCGGCGTGGTCTGCGCCTCGATCGGCGCCGTGCCGCGGAAGCTCGGGATCTCGTCGCGGATCTCGCGGCCGATCCGGCCCGGGGCGTGGGTGAAGATCCAGATCCGGTCGCCGAGATAGACCGCCTCGGCGATCGAGTGGGTGACCAGGAAGACGGTCGCCTCGATCTCCCGCCAGAGCTCGAGGATCAGCGCCTGCATGTCGAGCCGGGTCGGCTCGTCGAGGGCCGAGAACGGCTCGTCCATGAGGATGATCCGGGGTTTGAGGACCAGCGAGCGGGCGATCGCCACCCGCTGCTGCTGGCCGCCCGAGAGCTGGTGCGGATACTTCTGCTCGTGCGCCGAGAGCCCGACCCGCGCCAGCCAGTGGCGGGCGAGCTCCCGCCGTTCGGCGGCGCTGTGGCCGAGCTCCCGGCCGTTGAGCTCGAGCCCGAAGGTGACGTTCTCGAGCACCGTCAGGTGCGGGAAGGAGCTGTAGCGCTGGAAGATCATCCCGCGGTCGCGCCCCGGCCCGGTGACCGGTACCCCGCGCACGAGGACCTCGCCCGCGGTGGGTGGCGCCACGCCGTCGAAGCCGGCGACGAGGTTGAGCATCGTCGACTTGCCGCACCCCGAGGGCCCGAGCACGGCGACGAACTCGCCGTGGCCCGGGATGTCCTCGATCGCGAAGGAGAGGCCGGCCAGCGCAGTGAACGCCTTCGGCGTGCCGGCCGCGAAGGTCTTCTCGACGGCCCGGAACTCGACGATCGGCACCGGCCCGCCGCTCACTTCGCCTCCCGGTAGGGGAAGAGCTTGCGCCCGGCGTAGGCCCAGAGGCGGTCGGTCAGGAACGCGACCAGGGTGATCACCACCAGCACCAGGTAGATGTGCTCGCGCGGCCCCCGCCGCTGGGAGGTGATGATGATGTTGCCCAGCCCCTGGTCCGCGGCCACCATCTCGGCGAGCAGGATGTAGCCCCAGCCGACGCCGAAGCCGGTGCGCAGCGCCTGGAAGATGTCCGGCCAGGCGATCGCCACCAGCACCCGCCGCACCGCCTGCGGGGTCGTCGCGCCGAGCGTGAAGGCGGTGCGCAGGTAGACCGCGTCCACGTCGTCGATCGCCTTGACCACCAGCGGCAGGAGGTAGACCACGAAGGCGATGGCCAGGAACATCACCTTCTGCAGCTCGCCGGTGCCGAAGAGCGAGAGGGTGAGCGGCACCAGGGTGGGAATCGGCAGGTAACCCAGGGCGGTGGTGAGCGGCGAGAAGGCAGCGCGCACCGCCGCGAACGAGGCCATGAAGATCCCCAGCGGCAGCGCCACCGCCGCCGCCACCGCGAAGCCGACCAGCACGCGCAGGAACGAGGTCACGAGCGAGCGGGAGAGCGCCCGCTCCCACCAGAGGCTGGGGAACGATGTGACCACCTCGCCCGGTGAGGGCAGGATCACCGGCGAGAGGACGCGCTCCTCGGCGGCGCCGTGAGTGAGGGCGAACCAGAGCCCGAGGGTGAGGAGGACCGGCACCACGCCGAGCGCCACCGCCACCGTTCGCGGCACCGGCCAGCGGATCTTCCACCAGCTCATCGTCTCGTCCCGCGCCTCTCTCGGGCGACCGGCGCCGGGATCAGCCCCCGGACTCGACCGGGTAGACGGAGATCTCGACGCGGCGGTTCATCGCGTGGTTGTTCGGGTCGGCCGGATCCGCCGGGGCGTCCCAGCCCTTCCCCTCCACGTTGAACTTGTTGGGGTCGAACTTGTACTTGGCGACCAGCGCCTGCTTGACCGCGTTGGCGCGCTCGCGCGACAGGCCGGCCACCGCTGAGACCGGCACCTTGCCGCGCATCGAGCCGTCGGTGTGGCCGACGATCGCGACCACCGCGCGGTCGTACTGGCCGGCGAGGCGCGCCACGCGCTCCAGCGTCGCCTCGACGTTCGGATCGTAGAGGGTGTTCTTCATCGGGGCGCCGAACTCGTCGTGCTGCGGCTCGTAGAGGTTCGAGGAGTTGGGGTAGAAGTTCACGCGGATCGTCTGGGTGAGGATCGGCGCCTCGGCCTGCACCTTGGCGAAGGAGGAGGGCACGAACTTGGCGACGTACTCGTCGCGCTGGTTCTTGAACAGCCCCTCCCGGTCGAGCTGCTGGATCACCGAGAAGTCCATGACCTCGTCGAAGCGGACCATGGTGCCGAGCGCGCCGAGCTCCTTGTAGACGTACGAGACGTTCTTCCAGGTGCGCTCGAAGTTCGCCGGGTTGTTGGCGTTGAGGAAGAACTCCTTGTTCTCGGCGAAGTTCGTGGAGTGCGCGTCGGCGGTCATCCCCTCGACGTCGGCGACCTGCATGCCGTAGCCCTCGGCCATCGCCTGGATCGCCTTGGCCTTCCTGGTCGGATCCTTGAGCGCCTCCATCCCCTCGAAGATGCCGGCCACCAGCCCCTTGACGATCTCCGGGTGATCCTTGGCGAAGTCGGCGCGCGCCGCCCAGACGTCGGCGATCAGCTTGTTGGCCTCGGCGGTGGTGGTCAGGATGCGGGTGCCGCGGACCTTCTCCGGAATGGTGTAGATGTCGGGGGCCCAGGAGACGCAGGCGTCGATCGAGGCGTCGGAGACGAACGCCGCCGCCGCCTCGAACGCGGTCGCCGTGTACTTGTGCTTGACCTCGGAGGGCTGGATCCCGGCGTTGAGCAGGAGGTTGTTGACGAAGTACTGCGACGGCGAGTTCTGGGCGTAGACGATCGTCTTGCCCTTGAGATCCCGCACCGAGCCGATGCGGTCGCGCACCACGATGCCGTCGCCGCCCGAGGACCAGTCGACCTGCTGGAAGATGCGCGGCGCGGTGCGCGAGTCCTTCATCAGGTCGGGGGCGAAGAGCACCATCATGTCCAGCGTGCCCCAGAGGATGTGGCTCTCGCCGGCGGCGTAGGCGTCGCGCGCCGCGACCGGGTCGTCGATCAGCTTGAGGTTTACCTTGAAGCCGTACTTCCTGGTGAAGATCGAGTCGGCGTTGGGCGCGAAACCGTTGTTGGCGGCGACGATCGGCAGCCAGCCGATCCAGACGTTGATCGGGAACTGGACCACCTTCTCGTTGGCGTCCCACTTGTAGGCCGAGACCCCCTTGACCGGGGGGAGCCGCTCCTGCGGCACGTACTTGTACTCGGCGACGGTGGTGATGCCGGTCGGGTCGAACGCCTCCGGGCCGTCGCTCTCGGTCTGCCCGGTCATCTGCTTGAACTTGTCGAGGTCGATGCCGCCCGGACCCTTGCCGGAGGGGAAGAGAGTGTTGCGGAAGAGCCAGGCGGCGCCGGCCACGGCGCCGACGATGATCAGGAAGATGAGGAGCTTGGCGAGCTTGGTCGGGCCCACCTGGGGGGCGCTCGGGGTCGTCATCGTCGTTCTCTCCTAGCGGGTACGCGTCAGGACCCGGCGGGGCCCATCTCCTTGAGCGGTTGCGGCGCGGGGGCGGCGGGGCTCGCGGCGGCCGGCTCGGAGGCCGGCATCTCCAGGCCGTAGGCGGAGGCGAACTCGGCGAGCGCCTGGTCGGCGAGCGCCTTCTGCTCGCCCTCCTTCAGCTGCACGTCGGTCATGTCGAGCGTCGAGCCGGCGACCCGCGCGCGGCCGGCGGCCAGATCGCGGCGCTCGTTGAGGTAGCCCTCGACGCGGTCGAGGGTGTCGCCGGCGCCGCCGATCGAGGAGATCATCCCCGAGGCCATCTCCTGGAGCTCGGCCTGAGCCTCGAGCATCTCGGTCTCGGAGAGCATCCGCTCGAGCTTCTGGATCTTGGCCTTGGCCTCGCGCACCGTGACGTCGCGCGCCTGGATCAGGTTCTGGTAGGTCTTCTCCGCCTCGGCGAGCTGGGTGCGGTTCTCCTCGAGCTGCGACTTGACGGTCTGGAGCTGCAGCGCGTACTGCCCGGCGGCGTCCCGGTTGCCGGCCTTGAGGTGGGCCGCGGCCTTGGCCGCGAGCTCCTTTTCCTGGGTCTCGAGGCTCTTGATCTGGCGCAGCAGGCGCTCGAGGAAGCCGGCGTGCTGGGCGAGGTTGGTGTTGAAGCGGGCGATCTGCGCCCGCAGGTTCTCCTTCTCCGCCTCGATGAGGGCCTTCGGGTTCGCCTTCTCGAGCCCCGTCACGAAGAGGGAGAGAAAACCCCGGAACAGGGTCCTGACGCGCTGCCACATGGCCGCCTCCGCCCCCTGCCCCGAGCCGCCTCGCAGACGCGCAACGCGTTGAAACGGCGCAGCTTGCAGGGTATTGAGTGCGCCGCAGCATACCACAGCCCCTCCCGGTGCCAGGCGACTCGCGACAGGTTCCTCGAGGTGCCAGGCGACTCGCGACAGGTTCCTCGAGGTGCCAGGCGACCTGCGACAGGTTCCTCCACGAGGTGCCAGGCGACCTGCGGAGCACGACGCGACGGGCGGCGGGTCGAGCGTCCTTCTCTGAGGTGCTCTGCGGTGCCAGGCGACTTGCGACAGGTTCAAGCGGTCGATGGCGTCCATGAGGGCA
>JAHDVN010000661.1 GCA_023384635.1 Thermoanaerobaculia bacterium | reverse complement strand
TGTCCGCGTTGTTTGGCTACAAAATCGTCAATAACGTCAAAGGCTTCAATTAAAAACGAACCTGAACCACAAGCCATATCCAAGACTCTTGGCGGTTTCGATGGGTTATAACCGTTTTCATCAAGATACTTTCCTACGGTTTGTTGAACGATATATTTTGTGACAAAAGCGGGCGTGTAATAAATACCTTGAGATTTTCGCTTCGTGCGCTTTTCTTCAACGTGCGTTTCAGTTTCGCTTTCTGCGACAATGTGACCTAAATACTGCTCGTAGGCTGTGCCTAAAACATCGGCTTCAAGCGCATTGAAGTTATAACGAACATAATCTTTTTGATATAACCCGTTTATGATTTCTTCTAACTCGGTTGGCGGGATTTGTAATTCTTCTGAAAAGTGCCTTGCAAATAATTCAGAATTATAGATTCCGTCCAATTCTCGAAATAGGCTGGCTAATTCACGGTCAAGAATTTGGATTTGCTTTTTATCTTTCAAAACACGAACCAAAGATTGCAAGCGGTTTTCTTCAACTTCTCTATCTTCGGCAGTGCGAATAAAAATTAACCGATTCAAAAGACGTAAAACGGCTTCGTCAACTTGTGCTGTGGAGTAGCCAAGATTGAAAGCCTTGTAATTTTTGAACAGGTTTTCACGCCATCGTTTTAAGTCGCTGAAAAGATTTTGACTGACTGGTAAGCGCTTGATTTTTCTTCCGACTTTTTCCGCTTCCACATCTAAACGGCGTTTAGCGGTTTCTTCTTTTGAAAGCCACCAAAATCTTTCAAAGTCTTTGAGATAATCGTCAAGCCCAAACTCAAAAAACTGTGCGCGGAATGGGTCGCTTTCTTTCCATTCGGCGTTGAAAACTCGCAAGCCTTCAAAATCTGAAAGCAAAGCCCAAGTTACTGATTTTGTCCATGCGTAATCAATCGCTTGCTTTACCCAACGGGGGTCGTTCAAATCTTCATTTACTCTTTTAGTTTCCAAAAAATAGCGGGGAACATTGCCAATACGAAAAGAAAAATCTACCCAACCGCGAGATACTTTTTCT
>JAHDVN010000660.1 GCA_023384635.1 Thermoanaerobaculia bacterium | reverse complement strand
GAAACTTCGAGTCTTTCTCTGTCATGCAAAAGAGGATAAGCCCACAGTACGGGAAATCTGCAATCTTTTAAATGATGAAGGCTGGATAAAGGCATGGCTAGATGAAGATGAACTTTTGCCAGGGCAGAATTGGGATCTTGAAATCAAAAGAGCGGTAAAACAATCTGACATCGTATTGGTATGTTTGTCAAATAAGACCGTTCAAAAAGATGGATATGTACAAAAGGAAATACGGTATGTAATTGATGTTGCCGAAGAAAAACCAGAAGATAAAATTTTTGTTATCCCCGTAAGAATGAATGACTGTCTTGTACCTCAACGGCTACAATGCTGGCAATGGGTGGATTACTTTCCTAAACAAAATCAAGATAAAGCATATAAACGGTTAATTGAAAGTTTAAAGTTGAGTGCTTCACGACTGGAAATTCCTACAGGCCATCCTTATAAACAATTCTATACGCCAATTAACCAATCACATGTTGTAAATTATTTGATTGGTCGCCAAATGCAATTGGAAATGTTTGGGAGAATTCTCGACCGCATTAACCATGAATCCCCAATATCCTCTAATATTTTTGAATGGTATGGTTCTCCTGGCATTGGGAAATCTACACTTGTTTCAATGTTAGCCAATCAAGCACATGAAAAACATGCTTTACATGCAATTATTGACTTTCGAAAATTAACGAGCGGAAAAGCAAAAGCCTATTTGCATGATCCAATTGTCTTAATTGAGGATATCGTTTCAGCCTTGGAGAGTCAAATTTCTCTAGATACTCGTGAATTTGATTCTGCGTTAATGGAATATCGATCAATTTCCTTGCCCCAAGAAGGAGTGGCCTTTGCTTATGATCGGCTCGATCAAGAAGCACGTCTATATAATCGCCCACGTTGGCTCACAGCATTAAGGGATATAGTTATTGCCTTTATCAAACTAATTAATTTACTACGCTCCCAAACAGGGATTAATCAACGAAAACCTTTCGTCTTATTTTTTGATGAAACTGAATATATAGATGTTGAATTTGTGGATTGGCTTGAAGAATGG
>JAHDVN010000184.1 GCA_023384635.1 Thermoanaerobaculia bacterium | reverse complement strand
AGGTGCCGTGGGTGAGCCCCACTGCCACCGCCCGGCGCGCCGCCGCCAGGACCGCCTCCCGCTCGTGCAGATGCTCCATCTCCGCCTCCCGCGCGGCGGCGCGCGCCGCTCCCCCGCGGCCGCCGGCCGCGCCATCGTGCCGGAGAACGCCCGCCGCCGCAAGCGCGACCTTGCGCACCTCCGGCCGGCGTCCTACGCTGGGGCTCCCACGAGGGAAGGGAGGCGGCGATGTCGGAGCGGATGGTGCGGCAGTTCTGCCAGATGGTGCAGATCGACTCGGAGTCGGGCCACGAGGCGCGCTTTCTCGCCTGGCTCCTCGACGAGGTGCGGGGGATGGGCGCCGAGGCGACGCTCGACGGCTACGGCAACCTGATCGCCCGCTTTCCGGCGATCGGCTCGTCGGCGGCCGAGCCGATCCTCCTCTCCTGCCACGCCGACACCGTGAAGCCCGGGGTCGGGATCGAGCCCGTGGTCGGCGCCGACGGCATCATCCGCTCGGCCGGCGACACGATCCTCGGCGCCGACGACAAGGCCGGGATCGCCGAGGTGCTCGAGGCGCTGCGCACCGCCCCGGTGCGGCCGCCGATCGAGTTCGCCGTGAGCCGGCAGGAGGAGGTCGGCCTGCTCGGGGTCAAGGCGATGGACTTTTCGCTCCTCACGGCGAAGCGCGGCTTCCTCATGGACAACGACACGCTCGAGACCATCGTGGTCGGCGGCCCGACCTACGTCACCCTCGACGTCGAGGTGAAGGGTCGCTCGGCCCACGCCGGGATGGAGCCGGAGCGGGGGATCAACGCCATCCGCGCTGCGGCGAAGGCAATCGCCGCGCTGCCGCTCGGACGGCTGGGGCCGCAGACGACCGCCAACGTGGGGGTGATCCAGGGGGGGATGATCCGCAACGGCGTGCCCGCCGCCTGCACTTTCCTCGCCGAGTGCCGCTCGGCCGACCACGCCGAGGCGATGACTCTCGCCGAGGAGATGACGGCGACGATCCGGCGCGAGGTGGAGGCCGCCGGGGCCGGGGTCGAGATCGCGGTGGACGAGAAGTGCCGGGCGGTGACGATTCCGGACGACGCCTGGTCGGTCCAGATCGCCCGCCGGGCGCTGGCGAAGGTCGGCATCGACGCCAAGCCGTTATTCATGACCGGCTTCACGGAAGCCTCGATCTACAACAACCGCGGCATCGAGATGGCAGTGGTCGGCATCTTCGCCCGGAACGAGCACTCGACCGAGGAGTGCATCGCCGTCGCCGACATGGAGAAGGCGACGGCGATGCTCCTCGAGATCTTCCGCCTCACCGCGGCGTAGCGGCGCCGCTCAGTGCTCGTGCGGCTCGGCGGGAGCGCTGCCGCCGCTGTCGACGCTCACCAGCGCGAGATAGCGGTCGCCGAGCTTCGCGATCCGCTCGATCTCCAGGTCGAACTGGCCGTAGTGCCGCTCCTCCTTGTCGACGAGCGCCTCGAAGACCTTGCGCGAGCCGGCGTCGGAGTTGGCCGAGCACTCGTTGGCCCAGACGTTGTAGTCGCGTCGGCTCTGGTCCTCCATCGACCGCGCGAGCTCGAGCATCTTCTTCACGTCGTGGATCTTCTCCACCGGCCCCGCGGCCACCATCTCCACCTCGCCCTTCAGGAAGAGGATCCGCTCGGCGCAGTGCTCGACGTGCCCCATCTCCTCGATGGCGGTGCGCAGGAAGAGCTTCGAGATCGTCTCGTAGCCCTGGTCCTCGCAGTGGAAGTGGAAGTACATGTACTGGTGAACCGCCTGCATCTCGTCGGCCACCGCCTTGTTCAACAGCTCGATGCTCTTCTCGTACATGGGGTCTCCCTTTCTGCCTGCCCCGCCATGGTATGCCCCGCGCCGGGGCAAGTCCTCACCCGATGGGGTGGCCTCCGGCCTGCCCCGAAGCGATCCCGGCGGGCGAGCACCGTCGGGTGTCGGCCGCTCCTCTCGAAGCCCCGAGGCGCGACTCGTCGCCGGTGGGGGTCGCGCCCTGCTGAAGGCGCTCGCATCGGTCGCGAGCACTCCTGACTTGCAGGCACCGCATCGGCGGCCTTCTTTGCGGGCCCTTTACGCCCCGGGGCGGGTTCCACTCTAGGTTCTTTTCGTCGCGCTGCTCCACACTGGAGGCGTGACGGCGACCCCGGACCGGCCCGGCCCCCCCCATGACCGGTGCCACCCGGCCCGCGAGGTCACCCGACCCGGGAGGTGACCCATGGAAGATCTGCTCCACCTGGCCCTCGCGGGCGCATTCTTCGCCCTGACCTGGGGTCTGGTGCGCCTGGCGGACCGCCTCGAACGAGAGGCGCGAGGGGGAGGAAGGTCATGACCGCGCTCCACGGCTTCGCCCTGGCACTCGCCCTGCTGCTGGCCGCCTACCTGCTCGTCGCCCTGTTCCGTCCGGAGAGGTTCTGAATGGGCACATCCGGGTTCCTTCGAATCGCCCTCTTCCTGCTGGTGCTCGCCGGCCTGGCCCCGCCCCTGGGCCGATACGTGGCGAGAGTCTTCGCCGGCCGGCCCTGTGGCCTCGACCGGCTGCTGGGCGGCGCGGAGCGGCTCATCTACCGCCTCTGCGGAGTACGGCCCGACACCGACATGACCTGGACGGCCTACGCCGCGGCGCTGCTGGCGTTCAACGCCGTCGGAATCCTGGCTCTCTATCTGCTGCTGCGCCTGCAGGGGCTCTTCGCGTTCGGCCCGGCGCCGCTGCCGGGGATCCCGCCCCACCTCGCCTTCAATGCCGCCGTCAGCTTCGCGACCAACACCAACTGGCAGAGCTACGGCGGCGAGTGGACGCTCGCCCCTCTCACCCAGATGCTCGGCCTCACGGTGCAGAACTTCGTCTCCGCGGCCACCGGCCTCGCCGTCCTGGCGGCGCTGATCCGCGGCCTGGTGCGGCGCGGCGCCCGCGGGCTCGGGAACTTCTGGACCGACCTCGTCCGCTCGACGCTCTACATCCTGCTGCCGCTCTCCCTCCTCCTTGCCCTGCTCCTCGCCTCGCAGGGCGTCGTGCAGACTTTCTCGACGCGCGTCGAGGCGACGCTCCTCGCGCCGCCGACGGGTGCCGACGGCAGCGTCGTGGCGACCCAGACCCTGGTCCTCGGCCCGGTGGCCTCGCAGGTCGCCATCAAGCAGCTCGGAACCAACGGCGGTGGCTACTTCAACGTCAACTCGGCCCACCCGTTCGAGAACCCGACGCCGCTGTCGGGATTCCTCGAGATGCTGGCGATCCTGCTCGTTCCCGCCGCCCTCTGCCATACCTTCGGGCACCTGGTCCGCGACGCCCGGCAGGGCTGGGCGGTGCTCGCGGCGATGGCCCTGGTGTTCCTCGCCTCGCTCGCCGTCTGCGTCCGGGCGGAGCAAGCCGGGAACCCACGCCTCGCAGCTCTCGGCCTCGACCAGCAGGCATCTGCCCTCCAACCGGGAGGCAACATGGAGGGCAAGGAGGTGCGATTCGGCATCGTCGACTCGGCCCTGTGGGCGACGGCAACTACCGCCGCCTCCAACGGCTCGGTCAACGCCATGCACGACTCCTTCACCCCGCTCGGCGGCCTGGTTCCGATGTGGCTCATGCAGCTCGGCGAGGTGGTGTTCGGCGGGGTCGGCTCGGGTCTCTACGGCGTTCTCCTCTTCGTCGTCGTCGCCGTCTTCATCGCCGGCCTCATGGTCGGCCGCACGCCGGAGTACCTCGGCAAGAAGATCGGAGCGCACGAGATGAAGATGGCCGCCCTCGGTATCCTCGTGCCTCCGATGGTCGTGCTCACCGGCACCGCGATCGCCGCGGTCGCGCCAGCCGGGGTCGCCGGGCTCGCCAACCCCGGTCCCCACGGCTTCTCCGAGATCCTCTACGCCTTCTCCTCGGCGGGGAACAACAACGGCAGTGCCTTCGCCGGCCTCTCCGCCAACACTCCCTTCTACAACCTCGCCCTCGGGCTGGCGATGCTCTTCGGCCGCTACTGGGTCGCCGTGCCCGCGCTCGCGCTCGCGGGCTCGCTGGCCGGCAAGGGGTTCACACCCCCGGGAGCGGGCACCCTGCCGACCCATACCCCCCTCTTCGTCGCGCTCCTCGTCGGCACGATCCTGCTCGTGGGCGCCCTCTCGTTCCTCCCCGCCCTGGCGCTGGGACCGATCGTCGAGCACCTTCAGATGGTCAGCGCGCCGTGACCGCGTCACCGCGAGGAGCCCGCTCATGAGTCGCAGACCCGTCTCCCTCTTCGATCCCGGACTCGCCGCCCGGGCGGCTCTGGCCAGTCTGCGCAAGCTCGATCCGCGCGTCCAGGCCAGGAACCCGGTGATGCTCGTCGTCGCGGTGGCGGCGCTCCTCACCACCGGCCTCTGGATCCAGGCCCTCGCCGGCCGCGGCGAGGCGCCGGCCGGGTTCATTCTCACCGTGGCCCTCTGCCTCTGGTTCACGGTTCTCTTCTCGAACTTCGCCGAGGCAGTTGCCGAGGGCCGCGGCAAGGCGCAGGCCGAGGCCCTCCGCTCCCAGCGCGATCGCGCGCTGGCGCGCCGGGTGGCCACCCCCGCCCGCGACGATCCCGCCCCTGCCTGGGTACCTGCGGCAACGCTGCGCCGAGGCGATCTCGTGGTCGTCGAGGCCGGCGAGGTGATCCCCGCCGACGGCGAGATCCTCGCGGGCATCGCCTCGGTCGACGAGAGCGCCGTGACGGGCGAGAGCGCTCCCGTCATCCGCGAGGCCGGCGGCGATCGCAGCTCGGTGACCGGCGGCACGCGCGTGCTCTCCGACTGGGTCGTGATGCGTGTCGCCGCCGACCCGGGCGAGTCATTCCTCGACCGGATCATCGGACTCGTCGAGGGCGCCCGCCGCCAGAAGACGCCCAACGAGATCGCTCTCCAGATCCTGCTCGCGGCCTTCACCCTGGCCTTCCTCGCGGTCACCGCCACGCTCCTTCCCTTCTCGTTGCACGCGGTGCGTAGCGCCGGCGCCGGCTCGCCGGTCACGGTGACTGCCCTGGCCGCGCTGCTCGTTTGCCTCGTCCCCACCACCATCGGCGGCCTGCTCTCGGCGATCGGCATCGCGGGCATGGACCGCATGCTGCGCGCCAACGTCATCGCCACCTCGGGACGGGCGGTCGAGGCGGCGGGCGACGTCGACGTGCTGCTGCTCGACAAGACCGGCACGATCACGCTCGGCAACCGGCAGGCCACGGAGCTCCTGCCGGCTCCCGGGGTCTCCGAGGCCGAGCTCGCCGACGCCGCCCAGCTCGCCTCCCTCGCCGACGAGACGCCCGAGGGGCGCAGCATCGTCGTCCTCGCCAAGCAGCGCTACGGCCTGCGCGAGCGCCACCTGCACGAGATCGACGCCCGCTTCGTCCCGTTCACCGCGCAGACGCGAATGAGCGGCGTCGACGTCGGTGACCGCCGCATCCGCAAGGGCGCCGCCGACGCCGTGGCCGAATGGTTGCACGGGCACGGGAGCGCTCCGAGCGGCCCGGTGCAGGCAATGGTCGAGGAGATCGCGCGCCGCGGCGGCACCCCGCTCGTGGTCGCCGACCGCGGACGGGTGCTGGGGGTCGTCCACCTCAAGGACATCGTCAAGGGAGGCCTTCGCGAGCGCTTCGCGGCGCTGCGCCGGATGGGCATCCGGACCGTGATGATCACCGGCGACAACCGCCTCACGGCCGCGGCCATCGCCGCCGAGGCGGGCGTCGACGACTTCCTCGCCGAGGCCACGCCGGAGGCGAAGCTGGCCCTCATCCGCGAGCACCAGACGGGCGGGCGCCTGGTGGCGATGACCGGCGACGGCACCAACGATGCCCCGGCACTGGCGCAGGCCGACGTGGCGCTGGCGATGAGCTCGGGGACGCAGGCGGCCAAGGAGGCGAGCAACATGGTCGACCTCGACTCGAACCCGACCAAGCTCATCGAGACGGTCGAGATCGGCAAGCAGCTGCTGATGACACGGGGCGCCCTGACCACTTTCTCGATCGCCAACGACGTCGCCAAGTACTTCGCCATCCTGCCCGCTGCCTTCGCGGTGAGCTACCCCGAGCTCCGCGCTCTCGACGTTATGCGGCTCGCCTCGCCGGAAAGCGCCATTCTGTCGGCCCTCCTCTTCAACGCTCTGATCATCGTCGCCCTGATCCCGCTGGCGCTGCGGGGCGTCCGCTATCGGCCGGTCGGAGCGCCGAGCCTGCTGCGCCGCAACCTCCTCGTCTACGGCCTCGGCGGTCTCGCCGCTCCCTTCGCCGGCATCAAGCTGATCGACCTCGCGCTCGTCGCTCTCGACCTCGTCTAGGAGGAGGCACACCGTGTCGACCCATCTCCTGCCGGCCCTGCGCGCGCTGCTGGTCCTCGGCGTGCTGACCGGCCTCGCATACCCGCTGGCCGTGACCGGGATCGCGCAGGCCATCTTTCCCGGCCCCGCCAACGGTAGCCTGATCGAGCGCGACGGGCGGACCGTCGGCTCGGCGCTGATCGGCCAGCCGTTCACCGGCGAGGCTTGGTTCTGGGGACGCCCTTCAGCGACCTCGCCGCCCTACGACGCCGGGGCCTCGTCCGGTTCGAACCTCGGCCCCACCCATCCGCGCCTCGCCATCCGGGTGGCGGCCGACGTGGCACGCCTGCGTGCGGCGTACGGCGACCGGCCCGTGCCCGGCGACCTGGCGACGGCCTCGGCGAGCGGCCTCGATCCGCACCTCACGCCCGCGGCCGCTCTCTACCAGGTCGCCCGTGTGGCGGCCGCCCGCGGCCTGCCGGAGGCGACGGTCGAGGCGCTGGTGCGGGCCCGGATCGAGCCCCGTCAGCTCGGTCTGCTCGGAGAGCCGCGGGTCAACGTCCTGCGCCTCAACCTCGCCCTCGACACACTCGCCGCCGGCGAGGGCGCGCAGCGGTAGGATCGGAGCGAGAACAGCGCCGATGCCGACCGCCGATCGCCGTCCCGACCCGGAGGCGCTGCTCGCGCAGGCCGCGGCCGAAGAGGGAGGACCGCGGCGGGGCAAGCTCGAGGTCTTCCTCGGCGCCGCACCCGGGGTCGGCAAGAC
>JAHDVN010000183.1 GCA_023384635.1 Thermoanaerobaculia bacterium | reverse complement strand
CTGTTCCGGCGGTAGGTCAGTTCGGCGAGCTTCCGGGCGCAGCGCCGCGCGCCGGCAGATCCGGGGTGCTCCGCCGCCCCGTCGCGAGCGAGGTCGCGCGCCCGGCGGCGCGAGCCGGGCTCGCCGCTCTCCTCCACCATCTCCGAGAGGGTCGCCATCCCCTCGCTCCACCAGGGGACGCGGCGGAACTCCGGGAGGCGGCGGGCCAGCGCCTCGCGCACCGCCGCCCGGTCGGCTGCGGCCTCGAAGCCGGCGTGCAGGAGCCGGTGGCGCTGGAGCCGCGCCTCGAGCTCCGCCGCCGGGCGCCCCTCGGCGCGGTGCCAGGCCTCCAGGTCCGCCAGCACCGCCGCGAGGCGCGCCAGCGGGTGGAGCTCGGCCGCGTCCGGCGCCGCGGCGGGCGGCGCGTCGGAGGCGAGCGCCGCGGCGTCGAGCAGCCAGCGCCGGGAGAGCTCCGCCGGGCTCCAGAGGGAGGTGTCGGCGAGCAGGTCGGCGAAGAGGTAGCTCAGGCTGTCGCGCAGCGTCCCGCGCACCTCGCGCGGATAGCCGTTCGCGACCAGGCCCGGGAGGCCGCCGGCGCGCCGGCGCCCGAGCGCGGCGCGCTCGCGCCAGGCGGCGGCGTAGGCGGCCACCGCCTCGTCGGCGATCTCCTCGGCGCTCCAGAGCGCGAGGCCCGCCTCGCGCCCGCCGGCCACCCGCTCCCGCTGCCGGATCTCCCAGGAGTAGGTCCCGAGGTAGTCGCGCAGCCCCTGGCCCAGGTGGAGCGAGAGGGCGGCGCGCGAGGCCGGGTCGGCCGGCCAGTTGGCGCGGCGCAGCTCCTCCACCCCGGTCTCCACCTGCCCGAGCGCGGTGCGCAGCTCGGCGCGGGTGAGCAGCGCCCGCGTCCAGTCCGCTACGCGGGCGGCACCACTTGCGGCGGCGCGGATCCGCTCCACCCCGGCCAGCGCCTCGGCGAAGCGCTGGTCGGCGATCAGCGACTCGATCTGCTTCCAGGAGGGCGGCGGCCCCTCGCCCGCGCCGGCCCCCGGCGGCTCCTGGGCGCGGGTCGCGAACGGCAGCAGGCCGAGCGAGAGCAGGGCGAGGGAGACGAGGCGCAGGCTGTTCATGCGGCGAGTCTAGCCCCCCGGCCCGCCGCCCGCGGGCCGGCGGGACGGCCGGGCCTATACTGGCCGGGAGACCGGGAGGTGACCATGAGCCCGCATCCCCGCAGCCCCCGTCCGATCCGCGAGGTCGCGCACGACCTCGGCCTCGCGCCGGAGTTCCTCGTCCCCTACGGCGACGACAAGGCGAAGGTCCGCCTCTCGGCGCGCGCCGCGTCGGAGCGCAAGCCGGGGCGGCTGGTGCTGGTCTCGGCGATCACCCCCACCTCCGCCGGCGAGGGGAAGACGACCATCTCGATCGGCCTCGCCCAGGGGCTCGCCGCGATCGGCCAGCAGGTCTGCCTCGCGCTGCGCGAGCCGTCGCTCGGGCCCACTTTCGGTCTCAAGGGGGGCGCGACCGGGGGCGGTCGCTCGGTGCTCGTCCCCACCGAGGAGATCAACCTCCACTTCACCGGCGACTTCCACGCCGTCTCGGCGGCGCACAACCTGCTGGCGGCGATGCTCGACAACGAGATCCACCACGGCAACCCCCGTTGCATCGACCCGCGGCGGGTGCTCTGGCGGCGGGTGATCGACCTGAACGACCGCGCGCTGCGCCACGTGGTGATCGGCGGCGTGCTCGAGGGGGTGCCGCGCGAAACCGGCTTCGACATCACCCCGGCCTCGGAGGTGATGGCGGCCCTCTGCCTCGCCGAGGATGCCGAAGACCTGCGCCGCCGCCTCGCCCGCCTGCTGGTGGCGATGACGCTCGAGAGAGAGCCCGTCACCGCCGCCGACCTGGGGGCGGTCGGCGCCATGATGGTGCTGCTCAAGGACGCTCTGCTCCCCAACCTGGTGCAGACCGGCGAGGGGGTGCCGGCGTTCGTCCACGGTGGCCCGTTCGCCAACATCGCCCACGGCTGCAACTCGGTGATCGCCACCAAGATGGCGCTCGCCCACGCCGACTGGGTGGTCACCGAGGCCGGCTTCGGCTTCGACCTCGGGGCGGAGAAGTTCTTCGACATCAAGTGCCGGAGCGCCGGCCTCGACACCGCCGCGGTGGTGCTGGTGGCCACGGTGCGGGCGCTGAAGCGCCACGGCGGCGTCACGGGCAAGGAGAAGCTGGCCGAGCCCGACCCGGCGGCGGTCGAGCGCGGCCTCGGCAACCTCCAGAAGCACGTCGAGAACATCCGCGTCTTCGGCGAGCCGCCGGTGGTGGCGATCAACCGGTTCGCCACCGACAGCGACGAGGAGATCGAGGTGATCCGCCGCGCCTGCGCGGCCGCCGGCGTCCCCTGCGCGGTGGCCGACATCTTCGCCCGCGGCGGCGACGGGGGGCGCGACCTGGCGCACGAGGTGGTCGCCCACGCCGAGCGCAAGTCGCGTCCGTTCACGCCCCTCTACGACCTCGACTCGCCCGTGCAGGAGAAGATCCTCGCCGTGGCGCGGCGGATGTACGGCGCCGACGAGGTGGCCTACACGAAGGCCGCGGAGCGGGACCTCGCCGAGATCGAGCGCCTCGGCTACGCGGGGTTGCCGGTCTGCATGGCGAAGACCCCCAACTCGCTCACCGACGACCCGCAGGTCGTGGGGCGCCCGGAGGAGTTCGACATCACGGTGCGCAACGTCATCCTCGCCGCCGGCGCCGGCTTCGTGGTGCCGCTGCTCGGCGATATCCTCCGCATGCCCGGCCTCCCCGCGAGCCCCCAGGCGGTGCGCATGGACCTCGTGGACGGGAAAGTGACCGGGCTGCTGGGGGGGTGAGGCTGGTAGCATCCCATCGTGGAACAGCTCACGAGCCACCTCGCTGATCTGGGCGGGAGGCCCTATTTCCTCTGGTCCGACGAGCTCACGGTGCACGAGTTCCGGGACCGGCTCGCCAGCCCGGACGAGCAGGAGCGCCTCCACTGGCTCACCGTGCTGCTGCGAGAGGCGCGCGATCGCGACGTCTGGACCTTCGTCACTCCCGCGCGGGTTGCCGCGGCCCTTCCCCTCATCGCTTCCAAGCTCGGGCGCCGGCGCTCGTTCTGGGAGTACCTGATCGCCGGATGGCGCTGCGATGGCCTCCTTCCCCGATAGCCTCACGCCGCTGCAGCGGGACCTGCTCGCCTCCTTCTTCCGCGGCGAGCGCGGATTCTTCCTCACCGGCGGCAGCGCTCTGGCCGGCTTCCACCTCGGGCACCGCAGCTCTCTGGATCTCGACCTCTTCACCCTGGACGACGAGGCCTTCGCACGCGGTCACGGCGCCCTCGCCGAAGCCGCATCCGGGATCGGAGCCAGCGTCGAGAGCCTCCAGACCACACCGGGATTCCGGCGCTACTTGGTGCGGCGCGGGGAGGAATCGGTGCTCGTGGACCTGGTTCGGGAGCGGACGGCACAGGTGCGGGAGAAGGAAGAGCGAGACGGGATCATCCTGGATCCGGCGAGCGAGATCCTGGCCAACAAGCTCACGACCCTCGCCGGGCGCTGCGAGATCCGCGACCTCGTCGACATCTACTTCCTCGAGCGGAGCGGACTCTCCCTCGAGGACGCGCTCGCCGCGGCGGAGAAGAAGGACGGCGGGGTGACGCCCGCGGTGCTCGCCTGGGTTCTCGGCCAGCTCACGATCGGAGATCGCGCCACCATTCCCGGAGGGGTGCCCCCGGCCGAGCTGCGCCAGTTCAAGGAGGCGCTGGAAGCAAGGTTCCGCCGCCTGGCCTTCCCCGAGGGTGACTCCACCAGCGGCGACTGAGTCCGCGGCGCTCCGGATCACCCGGCCTCGGCAGCCGTCCCCGCGCGAGAAAGCGCGAGAAAGGCGAGCGCCGCAGCGAGCATCAGGACCCCCACCCAGAAAGCCTCTCGCCCCACCCAAACGTGGATCCGCGGCGCGAGCACCGGGCTCGCGTAGGGGAGCGGGTCGGGGCGCGGGCGCGCCGCTTCGATCTCCGCCCGCTTCCACGCCGGCCAGCGGTGGGGCTCGCCGGAGCGCGTGGCGAGGAGGTCGAGCACCGGGCCGTAGTGCGCCTCGAGGAGGAGGTTCTCGAGCCAGGCGGCGGTGAGATCGCCGTGGGCGAGCGCCGCGTTGCGGGCCGTCACGCGCCAGGTCCCTTCGGTGAGGAAGTAGTCCTCGCGCGAGAGCGGGGCGAGCCGCCCCGGCGGCTGCTCGCGCCAGCGCTCCGCGCGCTGCGCGGCGGCGGTCGCGAGCTCGCCGGGCGCGTGCCAGGAGCGGAAGCTGCCGAGCCCCGGCGACTCGAGGCGGTGACCGAGATGGGCGGCGTCGTAGAAGCCCGCGAGCGCGAGGAGCCCCGCCGCCGCGGCGAGCGCCACGAGGCGGCGCGACCCCGGCGCCATCCGCCGCTCCGCTGCGCCCGGAGCCGAGGCCCAGGCGATCAGCAGCCCGGGCAGCGCCGCCCCGGCGTTCAACCCCACGTCGCGGACGTCCCCCACGCGCGTCGGCACCAGCCACTGCACCCACTCGTCGAGGATCCCGACGAGCGCCGCCGCGAGGAACGCCAGGAGCCAGGTGGACGGGTCGCGGCGCGGCGCGAGCGCGCGGGCGAAGAGACAGGCGAGCAGGCCGTAGGCGAGGACGTGGATCCGCTCCACCGCGTCCACCTCCGCGAGCCCCGTGCGGAACAGCCCGAGCAGCCCCGCCGCGAGCGCCACCGCGAGCAACAGCGCGAGGTATCTCTCCCGCCGCCGCTCCCGGATGCGCAGCGCCGCGAGGAGGAGCGCCGCCCCCGCCGCGAGCCCGAAGCCGGCGAGCAGCAACGGCGCGAACGCCCGCGGCAGCCGGGCGATCAGGAGGTCGCGCAGCAGGCCGAGGAACGGCGCGACGACCAGGAGACCGACGCCCAGGGCAAGCGCCGCCGCGAGGGCGAGTCGGGAGTTGGCCTCCTCTCGTCTCATCGCGTGGATGCTACCCTCGTTCACGTACGCCGCGTCCCCGACGAGCTCAGCGAACGGAATCTGCCGACCGTCGGTCGCGGAGCCGACCTTCGCCCCGGCGCCCTCGGAAGACAGGTCGCGGCGCTGTCGGGTGATGAGCGAGAATAGGGGCATGGCAGTGCTCCCACTCTCCGCGGAACAGCGAGAGGGCATCCGCTCCCTCTGCGTGCAGTTCGGCGTTCGCAGCCTGCGCCTCTTCGGCTCCGCCGCGAGGGGCGGCTTCGATGCGGCGAGGAGCGATCTCGACTTCCTGGTCGAGCTCGGTTCGGTCGCGGGCATGAACCGGTTCCAGCAGTTCATGCGCTTCAAGCTGGCCCTGGAGGATCTCCTCGAGCGCCCAGTCGACCTCGTCTCTGCATCCGCGGTGCACGACGCCCGCTTCCGGGCGGCGGCGGAGAGCTCCGCCATCGAGCTCTATGCTGCCTGAGAGCCGCGCCGCTCTCGAGAAGGTCATGGCGCTCGCCGCGGCGCTCCAGGCACGGATCGCCGGCCTCTCCGAGCCGGCCTACACCGCGGACGCCGACCTGCAGGCGATCGCCGAGCGGCACCTCATCACGATCGGCGAGGCCCTGAACCGGGTGGGCCGCAAGGAGCCGGCGCTCTTCACGCGCCTCCCGGAGGCGAGATTGGTGGTGGCTTTCCGGAACGTGCTCGTCCACGGCTACGACGCCATCGACCATGGCCTCGTCTGGGACGCCCTCACGGAGAACCTGCCACGCCTGGCCGCAGTGGCTCGCGAGTTGCTCGGGGAGCCTCTGTCCGAGCCGTCGACACCTCAGGGCGATTGAACCACCCTTCGGAGGGTTTCTTCGCCCTCAGCCGCCCCGTCGGACGGAGCGCAGCATGGCGTCGAACGGCTCGCGCTGGGCCTCCACGGTGGCCGCGGGGCCGGTGAGCTTGAAGAACCAGTAGGCGTCGGGGCCCTCGACCACGGCGCCCAGGAGCGCCTGGCCCGGCCGCGGCTGGGAGGGCATCCCCATCATGCTGCCGGCCATGAAGGTCCCCTTCGTCTCGACCACCAGGATCTTGGCGTCGCCGGCGGCGAGCTCGCGAGTCTGCATGACCGCGGTGCCGGGCCGCCCGTCCTCGGTCACGAACTGGCTCGCCCACCGCTCCACGTTCGACTGCGGGTCGCCCCCCTGGCCGGGGCCGAAGTAGAAGACCGCGCACTCGGCGTCGCCCCCCGGTCCGGGGACCCGGTACTGGCCGCGCCGCATCGGGTTCGCCGGCGGCTCCACGACCCAGCTGGCCGGAGGCGTCCAGACGAGGGCCATGCCCCCGGTGCCGGTCCCCGGCTCGACCGGGGGCATCTCGAAGCTCGCCCCCGGGATCTCGCCCGCCATGCCGCCCTCGATCGGCGGGTGGCCCTCGGGGAGCGGTGCCCCCGACGGAGCGACCGGGGCGACCGGTGTCTCGCCGATCGGAGGGTGGCCGGGGGGGAGCTCGCCCGGCGGCTGGGCCTGGGTCTCGGCCGGGGGCGCGGGTGTCGTCTCCGCGACCCGGACGTCGAGCTGGGGCTCCGAGCCGCAGGCGGCGAGGCCGGCGGCGAGCAGGAGAGAGAGCGGCAGGTGGATCGATCGGCGCATGGGGGGGCTCCTCCGGAAGCGGGTAGGATACCGCCTCGCCGCGCGGCGGGTGCCGCGCGGCCCGAGCCGCCGATGCGCCGACCCCGACTCCTCGCCCCCGCCCCGCTCGCGGGCCTCGCCACGATCCTCCTGGCGCTCGCCGCCTGCGGCGACCGGGGGACGCCGAAGCTCGACGTGCGCATCGCCACGCCGACCCCTATCCCGTCTCCGGCCGACGCCGCGGCACCGGCGCCCACACCGCCCGCGCTCGAGGCGGCGCCGACCCTGCCCGTCCCGGCCGCCGCGGTCGCGGCCGGCCCGGAGACCGCCCCCGCGGGCGCACCCCGGGTCGTGGCGCTCGACCCGCCGAGCGGGGCGACCGATGTCGACCCCGCCCGCGACTCGATCGCCGCCACCTTCGACCGGGTGATGGATCC
>JAHDVN010000182.1:3013-7016 GCA_023384635.1 Thermoanaerobaculia bacterium | reverse complement strand
TGCTCGCCGCGATGCTCGACGAGCGGCTCGGCATCCGGGAGGTCCTCGCCCGCGAGGGGGACGACGCGCGCAAGAGGCGCGAGCTGCACTGCTTCTTCGCCGACCTCGCCGACTGGCTGCGCGGCACGCTCGGGGAGGGGGAGGGGCGCCGGGCAGTGGTGCGCGAGCCTTTCTCCGCGGCCTTCTGCGACTACCCCGTGCTCTCCGAGGTGGCGCTCACCTACCGCTGCAACCTGACCTGCTCGTTCTGCTACGCCGGCTGCGGTGCGGCGGCGCTCCCGGCCGGCTGGAGCGAGGCGCGCACGATGAGCGACGACGAGGTCTGCCGGGTGCTCGAGGTGATCGCCGAGGACGCCCGCTGCCCGAGCGTCAGCTTCACCGGCGGCGAGCCGACGCTGCGCGACGGCCTGCCGCGATTCGTCGCCCACGCCAAGGGTCTGGGGATGAAGGTGAACCTGATCTCGAACGGGCAGCGGCTCGACGCGCGGCTCGCCGCCGAGCTCGCCGCCGCCGGTCTCGACTCCGCCCAGCTCTCGCTCGAGGGACCCGACGCCGCGACCCACGACGCGCTGGTCGGCCGCCCGGGGGCGTTCGCGCGGCTCTGGGCGGCGGTGGAGCACCTCGACGCGCACGGCGTGCGGGCGCACACGAACACCACCCTCAGCCGCGCCAACCTCGACCGCGCCGGCGAGCTCGTCGACGAAGCGGCGCGGCGGGGGCGCGAGCGGCTCACGATGAACCTCGTGATCCCCTGCGGCTCGGTGCGGGGGCGCGACGGCCTCGCGGTCGCCTACACCGAGATGGCCCGACGGCTCCCGGCGCTCGTCGCCCGGGCGCGCGAGCGAGGCGTCGAGCTCGTCTGGTACTCGCCGCTCCCGCTCTGCCTCTTCCACACCGTGGCCGAGGGGCTGGGCAACCGGGGCTGCGCGGCGGCCGACGGGCTGCTCCACGTCAATCCGGCGGGCGACGTCCTGCCCTGCTCGAGCTTCGACCACGGCGAGAGCCTCGGCAACCTGCTGCGCGAGCCGTTCGCGGCGATCTGGGGCTCGCCCGCGGCGCGCTTCTTCCGCGAGAAGCGGATGCTGCCGGCCCTCTGCGCCGGCTGCCCCGACGCCGGGATCTGCCAGGGGGCGTGTGTCCTCTATTGGCGCGAGGCGGGCCTCGCCGAGCTCGGGGGCGACCCCACGGGCCGCCCGCCGCTCCCGCCGGGCTGGCCGGCCGGGGCCGCCGCGCCGGCGTCCTGATCCGGCTCCGGCCCCCGGCGCCGCGCGGGGAACACCGGCCTTCCGTGTTACCCTCTGGGCAAATCGAGGCAGGTACCGCCGTTCACGCCGGGGGTCGCGGAGAGTGAGCAGGGGAGAGCCGGAGGAGGTCGAACGCCTGCGCGCCGAGCTCGCGGAGCTGCGCGCGCGGCTGGCGCAGGCGGAAGAGGCCGGCAGACGCTGGCGCGAGACCGAGAGCGAGCTGCGCCAGAGTCGGCGCATGCTCCAGCTGGTCCTCGACACGATCCCGGTGCGCGTCTTCTGGAAGGACCGAGACTCGATCTTCCTCGGCGGCAACCTCCCGCTCGTCCGGGACTGCGGCTTCGACGATCCCGCCGACCTGATCGGCAGGAGCGACTACGAGACCGCGTCGGCGGAGACCGCCGAGCTCTACCGCGCCGACGACCGGCAGGTGATCGAGAGCGGGGAGCCGAAGCTCAACTACGTCGAGCCACAGGTCAAGCCGGACGGCAGCGCGGCCTGGCTCAACACCAGCAAGGTCCCGCTGCGCGACGACGAGGGACGGGTGATCGGGATCCTCGGCACCTACGAGGACATCACCGAGCGCCGGCAGCTCGAGGCCCAGCTGCTGCGCGCCCAGAAGCTGGAGAGCTTGGGGCTCTTCGCCGGCGGCCTCGCCCACGACTTCAGCAACCTCCTCGCGGCCCTCCTCGGCCACGCCGAGCTCGCCGAGGCCGCGCTCCCCGCCGGCGCGCCGGCGCTCGTGCACCTGCGGCGCATCGAGGGCGTGGCGAGCCAGGCGGCGGAGCTCTGCCGCCAGCTGCTCGCCGACGCCGGCCGGGGGGAGCTCGCGGCCGAGCCGGTCGATCTCTCCGCGCTGATGCGCGAGAGCGCCGAGATGCTCGCGGTGTCGATCCCCGCTGCCGCCAGCGTCCGCCAGGAGCTGGTCGACGGGCTGCCGGAGGTGATGGCCGACCGCTCGCAGCTGCGCCAGGTGGTCCTGAACCTGATCCGCAACGCCGCGGACGCGATCGGCGAGGAGGGGGGAGAGATCGTCCTCGCGACCGCCGCCGCGCGGTGCGAGCGGGGCGAGCTGGCCGGCACCGTGGTCGACGACGGGCTCCCGGAGGGGGAGTACGTCGCCCTGGAGGTGAGAGACACCGGCTGCGGCATGCCGGCCGAGGTGCAGCGGCGGGTCTTCGACCCCTTCTTCACCACGAAGCGGACCGGCCGCGGGCTCGGCATGCCCTCGGTGCTCGGCATCGTCCGCCGCCACCGCGGGGCGATCCGCCTCGAGAGCGAGCCGGGTCGCGGCACGACGGTCCGGGTGCTCCTCCCCGCCGGGCCCCGGGAGGGACGGCCCCAGGAGGTCGCGAGCGGGGGCGCCGCCGCCGCGGCCGGGATAGCGCCGGCGGCGGGCACGGTGCTGGTGATCGACGACGACGAGAACGTCCGGCCGGTGACGCGGATGCTCCTCGAGCAGCTGGGTCACGGCGTCCTGGTCGCGGCCGGCGGACGCGAGGGGCTCGCGCTCTTCGCGGCGCACCGCGACCGCGTCGCCTGCGTGCTGCTCGACCTCTCGATGCCGGACCTCGGCGGCGAGGCGACCTTCCGCGAGCTGCGTGCCCTCGACCCCGCGGTGCGCGTGGTGCTGGCGAGCGGCTACGGCGCCGCCGAGGCGCGCGAGCAGTTCGCCGGCCTCGGCCTCGCCGGCTTCGTGCGGAAACCGTACGGCCTGGCCGAGCTGGAAGCGGCGCTCGCGGCCGCGCTCGGCCGTTGAGGCGCCCGCCGGCCGCTCAGCCGCAGGGGGCGCCGCCCCAGATGCCGCTCCAGCCGCAGAGCGAGCCGTCCTCGAAGCCGTCCAGCTGCACGACCAGACTCCAGAGGTAGACGTCGCGCAGGCCGTTGGCGTCGCCGGCGGCGAGGTTCGCGGCCTCGGTGGAGAAGACGACCCGCTCGCCGTCGGCGCGGAGCGCGGCGTCCCAGGCCTCGCCTCGATCCGCCGTGCCGTCGAGGCCGGCCGAGACGCGGATCGTCAGGTTCTCCTGGCGGTCGTGCAGGTAGATCTGTCGCCCCTGGCAGGGGCCGGGGGCGAGGTCGCAGGCCAGGGCCGCGAAGGCGATGCGCCGCCCGTCGGCGGAGATGGTGGGCGGGTAGAAGGTGCCGGCGACCTGTCCGCCGCCGCTCGCCACCGAAACCCGCGTCGTCTCGTGGGTGACGCGGTCGTGCACGAAGAGATCCTGCAGGGTGTTCGTGTCGCCGGCGACGAGGTTCGTCGCCTCCGAGCGGAAGGCGACGTAGCGCCCGTCGGCCGAGATGTCGGGGTCGTAGCTCGACTCGTCGCCCTGGAGGCCCGCGGTGGAGATCGAGACGAGCTCGGTGGTGCCGCTCTGGCGATCGCGCACGAAGACGTCCCCGCAGCCGTTCGTGTCGCCCGCGACGAGGTTGGGCGCGTACGACCAGAAGGCGACGTAGCGCCCGTCGGCGGAGATCGCGGGGCCGTAGCTGCCGGCGCTCCCCGGGCCCCCGGAGGTGGCAACCGACACCAGCGTCGTGGTGAGGCCGACGCGGTCGCGCAGGAAGACGTCCTGGCTGCCGTTCGTGTCGCCCGCGACGAGGTTGCCCGCCAGGGAGACGAAGGCGACGTAGCGGCCGTCGCCCGAGAGCGCCCCGGCCGAGGAGGCGCCGTTGGCGCCGGCCTCGCCGTCGGTGAGCGAGGCGATCGAGACCTGGCCGGTGGCCAGATCGCGCACGAAGACGTCGCGGATCCCGAGGTTGCC
>JAHDVN010000182.1:0-3003 GCA_023384635.1 Thermoanaerobaculia bacterium | reverse complement strand
ACCGCGACCAGGTTCGTGGCCTGCGAGTCGAAGGCCACGAAGCCGCCGCCGGCGGCCAGCGCCGGAGCGGCGCTCGGGGCGTTCGCCTCCGTCCCGTCGGCCGCCTCCGACACGCGCCAGGTGAGCCCCGTGGCGAGGTCGCGGACGAAGACGTCGTCCATCGCGTTGGTGTCCGCCGCCACCAGGTTCGTGGCCGAGGAAGCGAAGGCGACGCGTTCGGCCACTCCGAGCACTCCGAACGGACCGCTGTCCGGCGGCCCGCAAGGGCCGTCGCCGAGCAGGAGCGAGCCCGCCGGCGGCGGCGCGCAGACCTCGGGCGCCCGCAGCGTGGTGGCCGCCGCGGTGTCGCGCACGAAGGCGTCGGCGGCGCCGTTCGAGTCGCCCTCGACCAGGCCGGTGGCGGTGGAGTGGAAGGCGACGAGCCCGCCGTCGGCCGAGATCGAGGGCAGCCAGCTCTCGCCGTCCGTGTCGCCGCCGGTCGTCGAGACCGAGATGCGCGCGGTGGTGCCGGCAGCGAGGTCGCGTACGAAGACGTCGCTGCGCAGGGCATCGTCCGGAGGCACGAGCGGGGTCGACGACTGGAAGGCGACGTGTGCTCCGTCCAGCGAGATCGCCGGGGATTCGGCCCCCCAGGGGGCCTGGGCGCCGCTGGTGTAGACCGAGGCCCGCACTGTCGTTCCGCTCACCAGGTCGCGCACGAAGACGTCGGAAGTACCGTTCGTATCGGCGGCGACGAGGTTGCTCGCCCAGGAGTCGAACGCCACGTATCGCCCGTCGCCGGAGATCGACGCCCGGTAGCACCAGCCGTTGCCCTGGGTGCCCGTGCCGTCGGCGGAGGCGAGCGCGACCGCGCCCGTCTGCCGGTCCTTGACCAGCACCTGCGCGGCGCCGTTGGTGGCGCCGGGGGCGAGATTCGTGGCCTGGGACACGAACGCGACGTAGCGGGCGTCGGCGGATAGCGAGCCGGGCCAGGCGTCGCCGTTCCCCTCGGTGCCGTCGGCCGCCACCGAGACGCGGGTCGTGGCGTCGGTCTGGCGATCGTGGACGAAGAGATCGCTGAGCCCGTTCGTGTCGCCGGCGACCAGGTTGGTCGCCAGGGAGAGGAAGGCGACGAAGCGGCCGTCGGCCGAGATCGCCGGCGCGTAGCTGCGATCGTTCGCCTCGGTGCCGTCGGAGGCGACCGAGACGCGCGTGGTGGTGCCGAGCAGGCGGTCGCGCACGAAGATGTCCGAGGTCCAGTTGTTGTCGTCCGCGGTGAGCGCCGCCCAGGACAGGAAGGCGACAAACCGACCGTCGGCGCAGATCGCGGCGTCGAAGCTCTCGCGGTCCGCCTGCTGGTCCGTGTCGCTCACCGAGACGCGCTCGACGTCGCCGGTCGCGCGCTCGACGACGAAGACGTCGGCCCACCCGTTCGTGTCGTCCGGCACCAGGTTCGTGGCCGTCGAGTGGAAGGCGACGCAGCAGCCGCCGGCGGCCACCACCACCGACTCGGTCCCGCCGGCCGGTTCGGTGGAAGGGGTGAGGGCGAGGCTCACCGGCTGGCCGCCGCCGGCGAGGAGGGGCGAGGCGAGGAGCGAGAGGCTCAGACCCAGGAGGGCGGCACGGCGGGCGCTCGGCATGGCGATCTCCTCGGAGGCGGCTCGCGCCGGCACCAGGGCGCGGTGCGAGCGAAGGACCTGGGGCGGTGGAGTGCGGAGCTTCCCCGCGGCGTGCCCCGCGGGGGGCGCGTTCGAAGGACCGCAGCGCGGGCCCCGGCAAGGGCCAACTCTCTCCTCCGGAACGCAGGGTCTCGCGTCTGGCGAGATCGGTTCGCGGTCAGTATGCGCTCGTCCCGCCGACCTCGCAAGGCGCGGCCCGGCGGGTGGCGCGGGCGCGTTGGGCCGGATACGCTTTCCGGATGACAGAGAGATCGCACGGTTGGCCGCTCCTGCCGCTGGCCCTCCTCCTGCTCGCGGCGTTCTCCGGATCGCCGGGGATCGCAGAGGGTCCTCCCGCCGCCCCGGCCGATGCCTTCCTCGAGGCGCTCTCCGGTCTCTGCGGCCACGCCTTCGCCGGCCGGGTCGTGACCAACGAGCCGCGGCCGGCCGAGCCCGATCCGTTCGAGGCCGAGACCCTGGTCATGCACGTGCGCCGGTGCGAGCCTGGCCGGGTGGAGGTCCCCTTCCACGTCGGGGCCGATCGCTCGCGCACCTGGGTGCTGACCCGCACGGCGGGGGGGCTGCGGCTGAAGCACGACCACCGGCACGAGGACGGCAGCCCCGACGCGGTGACCCTGTACGGCGGCGACACCGCGACTGCGGGCACGGCGGTGCGGCAGGAGTTCCCGGTCGACGAGGAGTCGCGCGCGACGTTCCGGCGCCAGGGCCTGACCGTCTCGGTGACGAACGTCTGGGCGATGGAGCTCGTGCCCCGGGAGCGGTTCGTCTACGAGCTCTCGCGCCCCGGGCGGCTCTTCCGGGTGGAGTTCGACCTCAGCCGGGCGGTCGCGCCGCCGCCGGCCCCGTGGGGGCACGAGTAGGCGACACGGCGGGACTGCGGCCGGCGGGCGGCTCGTCCGCGCCGCATGGCGCGCGCCGCATCGGGAAGTCGACGGCGGTCTCGGCGCCGTCCCGCGTCCCCTCGATCCGGGCGCGCAGCGTGCCGTCCGCCTCCAGGCGGTAGGAGATCCGCTGCGGGAAGTCGTGCTCGGGGTTCGCGAAGACGGCCTCGTGCGGCGCGAGGCGGAGCAGCGGGAACGAGGCCTCGCGCTGGAGCGAGGGGAGGGCGACGTAGACGAGGCCGCCATCTCCGGTCTCCCGGATCTGCAGGAACTCGTGCGCCACCGTGCGCCCGTCACGCACCGTGCGCGCGACGCCGAGGAGCGTCCCGCCTGCCGGTGCGCTCCACAGCTCACCGGAGCCGGGCTCTGCGTCCACCGCCTGCCAGCAGCCGGCGAGCCAGGCGAGGTCGGCGGCCGCGGCGACGGGGGCCGGGACCGGCGGAGCGGCGAGGACGAGGGCGGCG
>JAHDVN010000659.1 GCA_023384635.1 Thermoanaerobaculia bacterium | reverse complement strand
GCGGGTCTTCCTCCTCGAGCCGGGGGAGGTTGAAAAGGCGGCGCGCGCGAAGTCCCGGCGCGCGCCGAACCTCTCCGTCGACGCGCGCCGCGAGCTCGCGCGCGAGCGCGGGGTCGAGGGGCTCTATCAGAGGCTGGAGGACGGGCTCCGGCCGGTCCTGGGCTGCGGCACGCGGCGCAGCGCGCTCGTCTTCGTGGCCGGGCTCGCGGGCCGGCGGCGCACCGTGATCGGCCTCGTGCCCGGGGAGAGCTCCCAGGCCGAGGGCGTGAAGTTCTACTGCTACACGCACCGCCTGGCCGCCCTCCTCGAACGGGACGAGAGCGAGGTCCGGGCGCAGCTCCCCGCGAGCGCCGGTCCGTGGGAGTACAAGCCGGACGAGTCGGACGACTTCCGCGGCGTGAGCGGGTTCTTCCGGAGCGAGGACGAGGTCGGGAGGCTGGTCGAGTACCTGCGGTCGCGCATGGCGTGAGGCGGCGGCGGAACGGCGTCTCCACCCCCCGCCCGGATCCCTCACATTCGTTCGGGATGACGGAGGCCTGAGGCCTCGGGGACAGTTACCTGATTCCGTTCGGGGGTGGTGGCGGGGAAGAGGCCGCGGCTGGAATCAGGAAACTGTCCCCCGAGGATCGGCGCTGTGATTGTGGGCGTCGCACCCGTCTTGCCCTGGCACCCGTGCGGGCGCGTCGCGACGCGCCCCTACCCAGGCGGGTGGGGGTCGAGCGGGCGCCCGCGGCCTTTGAAGACCTCGCGGCGGTGCCAGGCCAGGTGAACGGGCGCCGGGGCGTGCTCGGGCTGCACGGTGCGGCCGATTGGCCGGCCGTGGTGGCGGAGGAGCACCTCCTCGAAGCGGCTCGCGCCGGTGACGGCGTCGGAGATGACGACCCGCCGCTCCGGCTCGACCGTGAAACCGCCGAGATCGAAGAGCTTGTGGTGGAGGGTGCAGAGGGCGAGGCCGTTCGGCTCCTCGTCGGGCCCTCCCGCCTGGTGCCAGCGGATGTGGGCCGCCTCGACCGCGACGGTCACGTTGCCGATGCGCAGGTCGAGGCCGCAG
>JAHDVN010000658.1:843-1056 GCA_023384635.1 Thermoanaerobaculia bacterium | reverse complement strand
CGGCTGTTTTCATAACCAAAATTTTATACATTTTTTTGATTACTTCCCGGATGTTGTTGGAATTCTTTTGATCCACTCTCTTACATCTTGTGAACGGTAGTGCCCCAAGGACTCGAAGATTTTCAGACTCTTACGAGCTTGTTCTAGTGCTTCTGGATAAAGCCTCAAGTCAACTGATGCACGAGACAATCCGAAATAACTCTCTGCCATCAT
>JAHDVN010000658.1:0-833 GCA_023384635.1 Thermoanaerobaculia bacterium | reverse complement strand
ATTGTTCCCAATTGATTAAGACTGACGATCACAAGAGCCGGGTATCCTATTTCCTTTGCTACAGACAAAGCCTCAGAGGTCAGATTCATTGCCGATATAAAATCATTTGAAACAAGTGACAAATCACCAAGTTTCAATAATAGATCGGCTGTGTTTACCTTATCCGAAAGAATCTTAGACAGTAATAATCCTTCTTGGAGATATTCGGATGCTACGATTACTTTGCCTGACTTAACAGCCAGGTTACCTAATGTTCCCAGAATCTTGATAATAATTTGCTTATCATCTATTTGTTTCGCAAGTTCTAAGCTTTCACGTAAAATAGCCTCTGCATTCGAGAATTCTCCCCTAATTTCTTTGATTGAGCCGAGGCTCATCAATAACATGCTGACCTGTCGAGCGTTACCGAGTTGGCGTGATACTCTCAACCCTTCTTGATAATTTACTTCAGCCTGTTCAAAGTCTCCGAGGTTAGTGTAGAGATTGCCAAGATTAATAACTAATGAAACGTAGGTTGTGAAGTTGTCCTCGCGCTGTGCAATTTGAAGCGCCTCTGAAAAATAACGCTTAGCCTCGGCATACTCACCTAGTTGGACTCGAACTTGGCCCATTTTGTTTATCAAGCTTAAATAACTGCTATTGTCCGAAATATCCTGAGAAATGTTTGATGCCTGTTCATATGCTTTAAAAGCATGCTCATATCGCCCTGCAAAAAGAGAAAAATCACCAATTGTAGCAAGGAAGAGCATTTTCGCTTTTACGTCCAATTCGTTTTGGATTATTTCTGATTGCAAAAAGCCCAACGCAGTTGAAACATGGCCTTGATTGACAAT